>NZ_DATBNB010000401.1 GCF_036554565.1 Longimicrobium sp.
CCCAATCCCTCTGCAGGCCCAAACACGAACCCCTGTTCCAACCGCCCTCGTGCGACTATCGTGTACGTGCTGCTAATTTAGCACCGGCAAAATCACCAGATCCCCGCAAGGAGTCCTCATGCTGCGTCGTTCCATGCGCACCCTCCTGCTGCTCGCGCCGTGGCTGGCCGCGGTGCCCGCCGCTGCGCAGACCGCGCGCGACCTGCCGCCGCCTCCCGTGGCGCGCGTGATCCCCAAGACCGACACGCTGCACGGCGACGTGCGCGTCGACAACTACTTCTGGCTCCGCGACAAGCAGAACCAGGAGGTGATCAGCTACCTGGAAGCCGAAAACCGCTACACCGATTCCGCCATGGCGGGAACGAAGGCGCTCCAGGAAACGCTGTACCAGGAGATCCTGGGCCGCATCCGCCAGACGGACCTCTCGGTGCCGGACCGCATCGGCCCCTACTACTACTATACGCGCACCGAAGAGGGAAAGCAGTACCCGATCTTCGCCCGCAAGCGCGGGAGCCTGGAGGCGCGCGAGGAGGTGATCCTGGACCAGAACCAGATGGCCGAGGGGAAGCGCTACTTCGGCCTGGGCGCCTTTTCCGTCAGCCCCGACCACAAGCTGCTGGCCTTTTCCATCGACACCACCGGCGCCGAGCAGTTCGCGCTGATGGTCAAGAACCTGGAAACGGGCGAGATCTACCCGGAGCGGATGACCGGTGTCTCCTTCGGCGCCACCTGGGCCGGTGACAACCGCACGCTGTTCTATACCAAGCGCGACGAGGCGCAGCGCCCCGACCGCGTCTTCCGCCACACGCTGGGCACCGATCCCGCCACGGACGTGCTGGTGTTCCACGAGCCCGACGTGCTGTTCCGCGTGGGCGTGGGGCGCACCAAGGACGACAAGTACATGATCCTGTCGTCCAGCAGCTTCACCAGCAGCGAGGTCCGCGTGGCGCCGGCGGACCGGCCCACGGAGTTCCGCCTGATCGCCGCGCGCGAAAAGGACCACAGCTACTCCGTCAGCCACCAGAACGGCCGCTTCCTCATTCGCACCAACGCGGACGGCGCCAACAACTTCAAGCTGATGGAAGCGCCGGAGTCCAACCCGTCGCGGGCCAACTGGCGCGAGGTTGTGCCCCATCGCGCAACGGTGCTGCTGGACGGCTTCGACGTCTTCCGCGACCACCTGGTGCTCTTCGAGCGCACCAATGCGCTGCGGCAGATCCGCGTCCGCAACATCCGCAACGGCCAGGAGCACACCATCGACTTCCCGGAGCCGGTGTACACCGCGTCCCCGGGGAGCAATCCCGAGTACGACACCAGCACGCTCCGCTTCGGGTTCACCTCGCTGGTCACGCCGTCTTCGGTGTACGACTACGACATGAACACGCGCCAGCGGACGCTGAAGAAGCAGACGGAGGTGCTGGGCGGATACGACCCCTCACAGTACGCCACCGAGCGCACGTGGGCCCGCGCAGAAGACGGCACCATGGTGCCGGTGTCGCTGGTGTACAAGAAGCCGCTGGTGCGCGACGGCTCGCGTCCCATGCTGCTGTACGCGTACGGCAGCTACGGCAGCAGCACCGACCCCACCTTCAGCATCGCCAACCTGAGCCTGCTGGACCGCGGCGTGGTGTACGCCATCGCGCACATCCGCGGTGGCCAGGAGATGGGCCGGTCCTGGTACGACCAGGGCAAGATGATGAACAAGCGCAACACGTTCACCGACTTCATCGCGGTGGCCGAGCACCTGGTGAGCGAGCGCTTCACCTCGCGCGAGCGGCTGGGCATCCGCGGCGGCAGCGCGGGCGGGCTGCTGATGGGCGTGGTGGCGAACATGCGGCCGGACCTGTTCAAGGTGGTGATCGCCGACGTGCCGTTCGTCGACGTGATCAACACCATGCTCGACGCCTCGATCCCGCTCACGGCGGGCGAGTGGGAGCAGTGGGGCAACCCGCAGAACGAGGAGCACTACCGCTACATGCTCTCGTACTCGCCGTACGACAACGTGCAGGCCAAGGCGTATCCCACCATGCTGGTGACCACCGGGTTGAACGACCCGCGCGTGGCGTACTGGGAGCCGGCCAAGTGGGTCGCGCGGCTGCGCGCCACCAAGACCGACGACAACCTGCTGCTGCTGCGCACCAACATGGGCGCCGGCCACGGCGGCTCGTCGGGCCGGTACGACGCCCTGCGCGAGACGGCGTTCCGGTACGCGTTCCTGCTGCACCACCTGGGCGTGCGCTAGTAGGGATCGAGAGCAGCGACCAGGATCGAGGGCCCGTGTCGATGAGTTCGGCGCGGGCCCGGCCCTGCAGGGGCGAATGAATTCGCTGCAACGACCACACGAAGTCCGCCTTCGCGGACTCGCTTGCTCGTGTGGGAGGTTCGGTTCTGTGGCGCGTCCTTGCCGTGGGAGGTCCGCCGGTCTGCTGACGGCTAATCACAACGAACCCCGCCGAAGCGCGATCGAATTCTCCCCTCTCCCGCTTGCGGGAGAGGGGCCGGGGAAGAGGGCAGCCGGTGCATGCGCCGGCGCTGGTGCCAACGCCCGGAGGTCGCGGCCTCTGCACGGATGACCGCTGCCGCGCCCCTGCTTGGAGGTGCCCCAGGCTAGATCCTTCGGCCCGCGTGGGATGGCGTACGGGCTGGTCCGATGCGCCTGGGC
>NZ_DATBNB010000402.1 GCF_036554565.1 Longimicrobium sp.
TCCAGCCGGATGCCGTGGCGCCCCTGTGCGTCCGTCTCGCCCGACAGCTCGCGGTTCTCCTGGGGTACGTCATCCTCCGTTCCGAACCGCCACTCCGCCCACCCCGGAGGCGTGTAGAAGCCCGGCTCGCTCTGCACCCGCCAGTGGACCTCGGCCCCGGGAAGCCCGCCGCCCGCGAAGTACGAGGCGCGCACCGACACCTGGGCCGAGCCGCCGATCACGTGCGGACCCGGATCGGCGTCCACCGCCACCTCGAACTCCGGGCGGCGGAACTCCTGCACCTGGAAGCCGATGGGGTGCCCGCCCCCGCCCTCCGCTTCCACCATGATGGAGGCGCCGCCCAGGTTGGCGCCCGCGGGAAGGGTGAACGCCCCGTCGAAGCCGCCGAACTCCGTGAGCCGCGCCGTGCCCTTCGCGAGCTCTGCGCCCTGCGGGTCCATCGCCCGCCAGGTGACGCCCGGCCCCTGGCCCACGAACGACAGCCCGCCCGTTTCGCTCCGGGTGAAGCGGCGCACCCAGCCCTTGAAGCGAACCTCTTCGCCGGGCCGGTACAGGTTGCGGTCGGTGATGCCGTACCACAGCAGCTGCTGCGGCGTTTCCTGGCGAACCAGGCGCAGCCAGCCGCCGCGCCCCTGCCCAACGAGGATGGCCTGGTCGCCCGGCCGGCCGACGACCAGGAAGCGGTCCCGCTCGCCGCGCGGCTCCGCGCCCGGAAGGGGGAGCGTGGCCAGCCCGTCCGCACGGGTCACCCCGGTGGAGCCCCTGGGGAGCATGCGCACCTCCGCCCCGGCGATGGGGCTGCCGTCGCGAAGGGCGGTGGCCCACACCAGCACGCTGTCGCGGTCGGCGAAGGCGGCCACGCCCACGCCAGTCACCTGCAGCCACGCCGCGGAGGGCCGTTCCCCCGCCGGCTCCACCGACACCACCACGTGGCCCGTCTCGCCGCGAAGCACCTCGTCGGCATCGATCACGTGCTCGGTCATGGCGCCGGGTGCGGGGTCGGCGCGAAGCCAGCGGTCCACGACGGGTGTGCCGGGCAACGGGGACTTTTCGGGATCCCGCGCCCGGAACGCGGGCCAGTCCTCCGGCCGCACGCGGTGCATCCGCAGCCGCACCCGGGCGATGTCATGGGTGAACACCGAGACGGTGCGCGGCCCCGAGGCGTCCAGGACCATCATGGGCTCGGAAAAGCCGATGAACCCCGGCGCGGGCGGCCCCACGCGAACGGTGCGCGTCAGGTCGCGGCCCAGCGTCTGGCCGAACTGGTCGCGAACCGCGCGGGAGACGTGGATGGTGTAGCGGGTGTTGGGCGTGGCGGCGCCCGTGATCCACAGCTCGTTCCCCGACGCGGTCACCCGCATCCCCGGCAGCGCGGGTACCACCCGCACCCACTCCGCGGGCCCTCCGGCCGTATCCAGCGGGTTGTTGAACTCCATGCGCCACGGCGTGCCGGGCCGGCAGTCGTCCTCCCCGTATCCGCAGGCAACGGCCCCCAGGCCCAGCGGCGCATAGGTGCGGAAGCGCCAGCCCTGCACGGCCTGCGTGCGAAGCGGCCCCTCGGCCGAGGGCGCCCCGGCGCGTACCTGCACGTCGATCCCGGTGTTCAGGGGCAGCGGCTGCGTGGCGCGGAAGGCGATCCAGGTGCCGGCCTCCGCCTGCGCCGCGAAGGCGCGGGCAACGGAATCGCGCTGGATTTCCTCCGCGGAGGCCAGTTGGACGGCCCGCTCGGAACCGCCCGCCGTCAGCCGGATGAAGGGAAGCAGCGCGGCCGGCGAAATCTGCTGGTTGAAGTGGATGAGGAACACGGGATCGGGCCGCACGTGGTCGCCCCACGGCCACGCTCCGATGCCGGTCAGCTCGGGGGTGCGGAAGGTCCACCGCACCTCTTCCGCCAGCACGCCGCCGGTCGCGGAGCGGGTGCCCGCGGGGACGGTGACCGTGTACTCCGTGGCGAACGGCACCCGGCCCTCGGGGGTGAACACCACGGTGCGCACGTCCAGCCAGCGCCAGCTCCCCGAAAGCCGCGGGCTGATGCGCACCGGCACCTCACGGCTTTCCACCGTGCTGACGGTGGAGAGCGGCACCATCGGCTGCGAAAAGGTGACGGTCACCTCCGCGCCCCGCTCCACCTGCCCCTCGGGCGCGGCGCGCACCACCGTCAGCGGCACGCGCGCCGGTCCCGCGGACGGGCGCTCCGGCCTGGCGCTGTCCGGCGGGGGAAAGCCCGCCAGCACCGTGCGCCCCGTGCGGGGAGGCGGCAGCGTGGCCGCGGGAAAGGCGAACCGCTCCGCCGCGGCCACGGAGGGCAGCGGCTCCAGCCGGGCCAGGATGCGCTCCGCGTCGGCCCGCGGCAGCATCAGCGCGGGGGCGGGCGCCTCGCGCTCCGGCGCACGCAGGGGCGCGGGGCTCAGGCGAAAGCGCAACCCGCTGCTGTCGGGCACCACCGTGTCGGGCATCGTCTGGATCGGCCGGACGTGCAGCGGCGGAATCTCCGTGCGACGCTGCGCCTGGGCGGGCGCGGCCAGCCCCGCCAGCAGGGCGGCAAGGAACAGGACGGGCCGGTGGATGGCTCGCATTCGGACGTGTGCCGGTGTGTGGGACGGATGGGACGCGGGGTCCCCTTGATGCTCAACGCGGATGCGGGGGCAACTCTGACACACAGTACAGCGGGGAACCTACGAGGGCCAGAGCGCAAAAAGGCCCCGGCTCTTTCGGAGCCGGGGCCTTCGTGTCCATCCCTCGCCACAGGACTCAGGCGTAGGCGAGCGACTTGGCGTCGTGGAACTGGTTGGCGGCCTCGATGAAGGCCACGAAGAGGTTGCGCGTTCCCTCGTGCGTGTCGATCAGCATTTCCGGGTGCCACTGCACCCCCACCAGGAACTGCCCCTCGCGCGTGCCCTCCAGCGCCTCGACCATGCCGTCCGTCGCCCAGGCCGTGGCCACCAGCCCCTCGCCCAGGCGGTCCACCGACTGGTGGTGCATGGAGTTCACCATCGCCTGCTCAACGCCGAACGCCGTGTGCAGCCGCGACCCCGGGGCGATGCGGATGTCATGCGCCAGGTAGTCGCGCGCCCATCCCGCGCCGGGGAAGTAGTCGTGCTTGAGCGCGCCGGGGAACAGCTCGCCGCAGTCCTGCACCAGCGTGCCGCCCGCCGCCACGTTGATCACCTGCTGGCCGCGGCACACGCCCATCACCGGCTTGCCGTCGTCCAGCGCCCACCGGGCGAACATCAATTCCACGTAGTCACGCGCCAGGTCGGTGCGCCCGCACAGCTCGTGGCGCTCGGCGCCGTACGAGGTGGGGTCAACGTCCACGCCGCCGGCGATGAAGATGCCGTCCAGGTGGTCGTAGATGCCGCGCAGCGTCTCGGGATCGTTCTCCAGCAGCGGCACCATCCAGGGAATGGCCCCCACCGAGGTGCACGCCAGGAAGTAGCGCTGGTTCATCACCCACGACGCCGGAAGGTCTTCCGGAATGCGGTCGATGGACTGGAGCGTCTGCGTGGGAATGCCGATGACCGGGCGCTGTTGCATGCTGATCCTGCTGCTTGGACTGCGATGAAAGGAAGGGGACGAAAGCCCCGGGGCGGGAGGCAAAATCAGGGCCGGGCAACAAGATGCCCACGCCCCGCCCGCCGTGCAACGCCCCCGTACACCCTACCGGCGTGCACGTTCGCCGGGAGTACGGCAAATGTTTCGCCGTGGGTGAATCAGAAGCCGGAGGGGAGCCGCGTGGGAGCGGTTTCGTGCAGCGGCGCGGCGGGCGCGGGGGCGGAGTCGTGGCGCACCAGGTTCACGGGCGATCCGCCCCGCGCGCCCAGCACCAGGTCGGCGTAGCCGTTGGCGGGGTCGCCCCCGGCGGAGCGGATGCGCCGCACCGTGCCCATGCCGCGGTTGTACGCCGTCAGCGCCTCTTCCTGGTCGCCGTCATACACCGCCAGCAGCTGCTTGAGGTAGCGGAAGCCCAGGCGCAGGTTGGTGCGCCGCTCCAGCAGCTCGGCGCGGCTGATCCCCGGCTTCAGCTCGTTCGCCGTGGCCGGCATCACCTGCGTAAGCCCCAGCGCGCCCACGGGGCTCTCCGCCTGCTCGCGGAACGCGCTTTCCACGCGGACCAGGCGAAAGGCCAACTCGGTGTCCAGCCCCTCGGCGCGGGCGGCGCTCTCGATTTCGCTCGCCAGCTCGGTTGATATTCCGTAGCGGCGCGCATACTCGGCCACCTGCCGCTCGCGCCCCTCCGCCGCGCGCGAGGCCGCCAGCGCCGCGCCCACCACGCCCCATGCGCGGGCCGCCACCGCGCGGACGGGCGGCAACAGCGCCATGAGCGCGACGAAACCGAGCACCAGCCAGGGACGCGCGCCCCTGGGCCGCAGGGACGGCAACGTACGCCGCGTTCCGGGGCGCTTGGCTCGGGTAGCTCGGCGATCTCGTGGGGGTGAACGGCGGGGCACAGCTCCTCCATTTCTCGCGGCGGACGGCCCCCAAGCTAACGGCTCCGGGCTTATCGCGCGACGGCGATCGTCCGCGTCAATCGTCCGGGCCGTGGTACGGCACGGGTTCCTGCGTCAGCCGCCGCCACTCGCGCACGGTGGACCACTTCACCGGCGTGCGCGCCCCCAGCGCCTCGCGCGCGCCGGGCGCCAGCTGGCGAAGGACGCCGGGAAAGCCCTCCGGGTCGTCGATCTCCCACCCTTTCCGCATGTGGAAGTAGCGCCGCAGCCGCACCATCGCGCCGCCCAGCATCAGGGGAAAGGGGAGCGTGTACAAGGCGCCGAGAACGTCGTTCCTTACCGTCTGGTGCAGGTAGCGACGCTTGTCGCGCCCGGTCTGGTCGGCCACGTGGGCCACCACCGCATCCGGCAGGTACACCACCCGCCACCCCGCGTCCAGCAGGCGGATGGAAAGCTCCTTCTCTTCGCCGTTGATGCCCAGCGCCTCGCGAAAGCCGCCCACGCCGAGGAGCGCCTCCCGCCTCAGCAGGTGCCCGTAGCCGATGAAGGTGGCCACCTGCGAGCGGACGGTCACCGGCGCGGGCTGCGCGTGCGGCGGCCAGGCGCGCCCCTGCTCGTCGCCCTGCGCCAGCGCCACGGCGCCCACGTGGGGATCGGCGTCGAGGACGGCGACGGCGGCGCGGATGGCCTGCGGGTCCACGATGGCCGCGTCGTCGTCCAGGTTCAGCACGTAGGGCGCGGCGGTGGCGCGGGCGATTGTGTTCCGCCCCGCGGCCAGGCTGCGGCTCGTCTCGTTGCGCAGGACGCGCAGCCCCTGCGGCGCGCCGCTCCCCAGCGCCTCTCGCAGCGCCGGCTCCACGGGCACGCGCGAGCCGTCGTCCATCACGATCACGTCGCCCTGCAGCTCGCCGAGAGCGCCCAGCGATCGGATGCACCGCACCAGCGCATCGGGCCGGTCGCGGGTGCACACGCCGACGGCCAGGCGGGAGGGAGGCGGGACGCGGGCCTCGTCCGCGCTCACGCGACGATCCGGGCGAAAGCGTGGATGTTGGCGGCGTACCAGGGCGGCAGGTCCAGCGCGGCCACGTCGGCGCGAAGCTCCCCGTCGCGCGCGGAGAGCGGAAAGCCGCGCTCGGCGAAGCGGCGGATCCAGTACTCGGCGGGCTGCTCGTTGACGTGCAGGACGCCGCCCTGCAGCGGATGCGCGGCGGAAAAGACGATTCGCGGAAAGTGCGTCAGCAGTTCGAGCAGCTTGGGCGCGTGCCAGGCGGGAAAGTGCTCCGCCACTTCCAGACAGACGACGAGATCGAAGTCCCCCAGCGCCTGGGCGGCGGAGGCGACGTCCCCCGCGCGCAGGCGGACGAGGTCCAGCGGCTGCACGTCCAGGCCACGGCGCCGCGCCCGCTCCAGCGCGGGAGCGGAGGCGTCCACCCCCTTCAGGCGGAGGGTGGGATCGGCCGTGCGCAGCGCCTCCAGCAGCCGCCCCCCGCCGCATCCCACGTCCAGCACGGAACGGACCGGAAAGTGGTGGAGGATGGCGCGCGCGAACCCGTCCCAGTCTCCCACCTCCGCGCCATTCCAGAACCGGTCGTCGTACGGCGATTCGGAGGCCGGGCGCGCGCGGTCGGCGTACCAGGCGGCGAGCGCTCCGGCGTTGCGCGTGCGCCAGTAGAGCGCCGGGTGGCGCCTCTTCACGCGGTCCAGCAGGCGGCGCAGGGGTGAGGACATGGAGCAATCCGGAGGACGGCCGGCGGAGCCGGGAGCTACCGCGGGAGCGGATCCATCTCGATATTCAGGACCCGGCCGCGCGGCTGCCGGCAACCCGCGGGAAGATGCAGGCCACCCGCGCGGGCCCGGGCTGCAGGACCAGGAAGTCGATCACCAGCGTAACGCCCGGCACCATCTCGGCGTTGGCGCGCGCGCACTGCAGCGCGCCGAAGCCGCGGACGGAGCCGTGCAGGTGAACCTCCGTCCCCACCACCACGGGGCGGATGGCCGCGGCGTCGATGGAAGGCTCCGCCGCCATCCTCGCCTGCACCTCGCGCACGATGGCCGCCTCGCGGCCGGTTCGCTCGGTGAGCTGCGCCGGCGTTTCGGCGGGCTCGCCGCCACCCAGCAGGGCACAGGCACCCATCCCGGATGCCGCCCACACCATCACCACCGCCCCCATGCGCCGCGCCGCCCGCCGCCGATCGCCAGCCATCCACCCTCCGTGTCCCGGAAACTTGCGAGGCGCATCGTACGTTACAGCGAATACGGGCGCCGTCCTCACGACGCGGTTTTCGCAATCGACAGGCCAGAAGCGGCGCTGAATCATGAGCACCTATCTCCGAACCACCCGCTCGCACACCTACTCGCTGCTCTTTGCGCTGCCGCTGCTGGTGCTGTACGAGCTGGGCACCGTGCTGATCGCGGACCGTGGCGGCACGGGAATGCGCAACGGCGCCGACGTGCTGCTGCGCACCATGCTGGCGGCGGGCGGCGTGCAGGGAACGCTGGCGTTCACCGCCGCGCTGGCGCTGGGCGCGGCCGTGCTCGTCGCCCTGGAGCGGCGCAAGACACGGGTGCCGTTGCGGCGTTCGTACTTCGGCGGCATGCTGGCGGAAAGCGCCGTCTACGCCCTGCTTTTCGGCGGGCTGATCGCCACGGCGACCCACTTTCTCCTGGGCGGGTTCGTGCGGCTGGCGGCGGACGGGGCGCTCACCACGCTGCCGCTGCTGGACGGCATCGTCCTGTCGCTGGGCGCCGGCATCTACGAAGAGCTGCTCTTTCGCGTGCTGCTGACGGGCGGGCTGCTGGCGCTGCTGGTGTGGATGAG
>NZ_DATBNB010000403.1 GCF_036554565.1 Longimicrobium sp.
CCGGCCCGCTTCTTCATTGGGGCCCCTCCCCCGGCAAACTGCGCCGGGAGAGGCGGGAACTTCGGGTGCGGTTCGTTGTGGTTCGGCGCATGCCTCGGCAGCCCCCTCTCCCGGCCTCTCCCCCGCAAACAGCGCGGGAGAGAGGAGAACTCACACCGGATTTGGCTGGCTGCCGGTGCATGCTGCGGGAGCCCCCTCCCCCCGGCCCCCGTCCCCCGCTGCGCAGGGGAGGGGGAGACCTGAAACGCGCTTCGGCTGGCCTGGTGCACTCTGCTGCGCGTGCAGTCCGCGAAGGCGGACTTCGGGCCTTTGTTGCCGCGACTTCAGTCGCCCCAGCAGGGCCCGGTGCCCACCAGCTCAGCCCTTCGCAGCCACGGCCTTCGTGGTCGACGCGTCCTGCGGGCGCGCCGCGGTCGCCGAATCCGAGACAATGAGGACGGGAGCCAGGGGAATCCCGGTCGCGATGATGGCGTCCGCGGGCATCTCCGGTGCTTTCGGCTCGGCCGCGGGCACCGGCGGGCTCGCCGGGGCGGGCGCCGGCGTCTCCTGCGCCCCGCCGTCGGGAACCAGGCTGCGGATCAGGTCCTGCACCCGCTGCTTCACGTCGGCGCCCGCCGCGATCTGCTCCTGAAGCTGAACCAGCTTGCCGGCGATGGCCAGGCGCGCCTGCGCCGCGTCCTCCTGCGCCCGGGCCGCAACGGCCTGCTCGCGGATGGCGGCCTGCTCCTTCTGCCCGCCGCTGAACAGGTCTTCCAGCGTTTCCACCAGCCGGTTCAGAATCCGATACACCGCCTGCGCCGAGAACCCGCCCAGCAGCGCGATGGTCGGCTTCGCGAGCACCCGCGCGTCCGGGCTGTCGATCCCATCCGTGGGCACCATCGCCACCAGGATGAACCCCGCGACCACGCCAAGGAACACCTTGATCCAGTACGCGGGGGCGTCGTCCGGATCGAACGTGCCCTTCGAGATGCTCTCATTCACCTGGAAGAGCACGGCGAACGAGGCGCCTACCCCGGCGGCCGCCAGCCAGTAGATGTTCTCCGCCAGCGCATGCCAGAGAGCTTCGCGGCCTGCCGAAGCCTCGCTGAACGTCAGATGGAAGATGCTGAGGGAAATGAACGCCAGCACGCACGCCATCGAGAAGATCACCAGTTGCCGGACCACCGACACCGGGCCGAGCGAACCGAAGCGGATGGGCTTGTGATAGGTGCGGTCCAGCAGGTAGAGCGTGGAGGGGCTCGCGGGAGCCACCAGCTTGGCCAGCCGCTCGTGGACGGTCGCGAGCGCGGCGAGTTCGATCGGCTGGCCTGCGTTGCGAGCGGCTTCATAACCCGCCGCGGACTGCACCAGGGCGGCGGGTGCGCGCATTCCCTTGCCCACCAGGTGGCGGACCATGGAGCACGATTCGTTGACGAGCTGATCCTGGAGTGTGGGCGCAGAGGGCCCGGTGTTCGTCGGCATGAGGAAGATGGCGCGGGAGGGCGGATGCTGCGGAGAGTTCTCTATTGTAATGGCCGTGACGGGAAAGGGGAACACTTGTGTTCGAAGGAGTGCCTGAATGGAGAAAGGCGCCCCCCCGGTGCCGGGACGCCTCACGATGCTTCCGCGCCGCCGGCGGGCTCAGCGAAGGTTGGGATGCAGTACCTCGACGGTTCCGTCGAACACCACCCGCTCCGGGCTTCCCCCCTGGGCCCGGTGCAGCACACGGAGGCGATAGTCGCGTGGTTCAAGGCCGGAGATCAGGGCGACGTAGCCGTGCTTGCCGATTGCCGTGTAGCACCCGCTCCCGCTCGGCTGCTCCCAGTCCACCACCAGAGTGAGGGTACGGCCGCCCTCGAGCAGGTCCCCGTGCAGCGTTCCGCCCACGCAGGGCGAGTGGAAGCGCCCGTTCACGCGGATGGCGCCGCCAAAGCCGCTCACCTGCGGGGTTTCCGAATCGGACGACGTGGCTGCAGACGCGTCGGAGGTGAAGGTCAGCTGTGCGTCGGAAAGCGTCGGCTCGCCGTTGCAGGAGGCGAGCAGGAGCGTGGCGGCAAGCAGGGCGATTCGTTTCATGGTGCGCGATGTGTCTGGTCGTGTACGAGCCTCGGACTCTGCTTCGCGGCGGAGAACGTGCGAGCGCCCGCCGGGCTGACACCTGCCCGGCCGGATTGTGCCACCCGTTGCCCTGCCATAGCTTTGCGGAATGATGAGACGCCGCATCCCCGTCGCGATCCTTGCCGCGGCCGTCACGCTGGCGGCCGTGCCCCGTTCCGCCCCCGCGCAGGAAGCGGGCTCCGAGTACCGCGGAGCCGCCGCGCTGGGGCTCTCGCTCCGCCGCCTGGGCGTGAGCAAGCGCGTGCTGATGGTGGGCGCGCACCCCGACGACGAAGACACCCAGCTCCTCGCCCGCCTGGCGCTGCAGGAAGGCGCCGACGTCGCGTACCTGTCGCTGACGCGCGGCGAGGGCGGGCAGAACGGCATCGGGCCGGAGCTGGGCGCGGGACTGGGCCTGCTGCGGACGGAAGAGCTGCTGGCCGCGCGCCGCGTGGATGGCGCGGAGCAGTTCTTCACCCGCGCGTACGACTTCGGCTTCAGCAAGTCGGCGGACGAGGCCTTTCGCCACTGGCCGCACGAGGAGCTGCTGCGCGATGTGGTGCGGGTGATCCGCCAGTACCGGCCGGACGTCATCGTCACCGTGTTCAGCGGAACCCCGCGCGACGGCCACGGGCAGCACCAGGTGTCGGCCATCGTGGCGCACGACGCGTTTACCGCCGCGGGCGATCCATCGCGCTTTCCCGAGCAGATCGCCCAGGGGCTGCGCCCGCATCACACGGCCAAGCTGTACCAGTCGCTTCGCTCGCGCGCGGAGGGCGCCACGGTACAGGTGCGCGTGGGCGAGCTGGACCCGCTCATCGGCCGGTCGCCCTTTCAGCAGGCCATGGCCAGCCGCTCGCGCCACCGTTCGCAGGACATGGGCGCGCCGGAGCTGCCCGGCGCGCGCACCACCTACCTGCGCCGCGTCTTTCCCGAGAGTGCGGCGCCCGAGCCGTCCATCTGGGCGGGCATCGACACCACCTTCGCGCCCGCCGAGCGCCCCGAGTCCGCCGCAGCGCGCGGGCTGCTGCGCTATCACCAGTCGACAGAGGCGCTGCGGGCGCGCTTCAACCCGCTGGAGCCGTCTGCCTTGGCCGCCGCCCTGGCGGACGCCCTCGTCACGCTGCGGCAGGCGCGCGCGGCCATCCCGGCGAGCAACGGCACGGCGGACCTGGTGTTCGCCATCGACGAAGAAATCCGCCAGGCCCAGGCCGCGGCCATGCAGGCGGCAGGCGCGGTGGTGGACGCGGTGGCCAGCGACGCACGCATCGCCCCCGGCGAGGCGTTCACGCTGGACCTGACGGTGTGGAACGGCGGCCCGGCCCCCCTCACCGTCCGTCACCTGCAGCCGGAGCTTCCCGCGGGATGGACGGCGACGGCGGTGGATTCCGCCTCGCGCCCGACCGGGTCCGTCATCGCCCCGGGCGAGCTGTACCTCCGCCGCTTTCGCGTGACGGTGCCGGCGGACGCGGCGCTCACCGAGCCGTACTTCCTGCGCCAGCCGGTGGAGGGCGATCTGTACCGCTGGCCGCAAAACGATCCTGCGCTCGGCCGTCCGTTCGAGCACGCGCCGGTGCGGGCGCGCGCCGACGTCGTCATGGGCGCGCGCGGCGCGGATGCGGCGATGGAGACGACGGTGGACGCCACGTTCCGCGAGGTCGATCCGCGTCAGGGCGAGCTGCGGCGGCCGGTGATGGTGGTGCCCGCGGTGTCGGTGCTTCTCGATCCGCCGGCGCGCGTGCTGTCGACGTCATCCGCCCGGCCGCTGGAGTACACGGTGCGGCTGGCGTCCGAGGCGCCGGAGGGGATCAGCGGCACGCTGCGGCTGGAGGCGCCCGAAGGCTGGAGGATTCGCGAGGGCGCCGTGCCGGTACGCTTCACCCGCCCCGGTGAGGTGCGCGAGGTGCGCTTCAGCGTCCAGTCGCCCGCGGGCACGGCCCCGGGCGACTATCCCGTCGCCGCCGTCTTCCAGGCAGAGGATGGGCGCCGCTACACCCGCGGCGTGCAGATGATCGACTATCCGCACGTGCGCGCCCGGCCGCTGTACCACGCCGCCACGTCGCGGGTGCGGGCGTTCGACGTGCAAGTCCCCGCGGGGCTGCGCGTGGGCTACATCGAGGGCGCGGGCGAGGAAGGACCACGGTTCCTGCAGAACCTGGGCATTACCCCCGAGCTGCTGGACGCGGACGACCTGGCCGAGGGCGACCTGTCGCGCTTCGACGTGATCGTGGCCGGCAGCCGCGCGTACGAGGTGCGCACGGACCTGATGGCGCACAACCAGCGGCTGCTGGACTGGGTGTCGCGCGGCGGCACGATGATCGTGCAGTACAACAAGTACGAAATCGTGGAGGGACGCTTCACGCCGTACCCCATCACCATGGCGCGCCCGCACGGCCGGGTGACGGACGAGGGCTCGCCGGTGCGCATCATCGACCCCGCGCACCCCGTGCTGACCACCCCCAACCGCATTGGCCCGGCGGACTGGGAGGGCTGGGTGCAGGAGCGCGGGCTGTACTTCGCGCAGACGTGGGACCCGGCGTACACGCCCGTGCTGGAGATGGGCGATCCCGGCGATGCGTTGCGTGGCGGGCTGCTGGTGGCGCGGCACGGGCAAGGAACGTACGTCTACACGGGGCTGGCGTTCTTCCGCCAGTTTCCGGAGGGCGTGCCTGGCGCCTATCGCCTGTTCGCCAACCTGCTGGCGCTGGGCGCCCGGAACGCCGCGGCGACACCCCGCAGACCCTGAGGCGCCGATGTCCATCGAAACGCACGACGAGCTGGAGGGGATGAAGCGCGCGGGACGCATCGTGCGGATGGTGATCCGTGCGATGGAAAAGGCGTTGCGCCCCGGCGTGACCACCGCCGAGCTGGACGAGATCGGCGCCCGGGTGATGCACCGCGAGGGCGCGCGGTCGGCACCGAAGATGGTCTACGGCTTTCCGGGCGAGGTGCTGATCAGCGTGAACGACGAGGTGGTGCACGGCATCCCCGGCAGCCGCGTGATCCAGAACGGCGACCTGGTGAAGCTGGACGTGACGGTGGACAAGGACGGCTACGTGGCCGATGCCGCCGTGACGGTGCCGGTGGCGCCCGCGCCGGAGCGCGCGCTGAAGCTGGCGGCGTGTGCGCGGGCCGCGTTCGCCAGGGCGATGGAAGTGGCGCGCGTAGGGAACCGCGTGAACGACATCGGCCGGGCCGTGGAAGACGAGGTGCGCCGCCGGGGGTTCCGCGTGATCCGCGACCTGAACGGCCACGGCATCGGCCGGACGATCCACGAAGAGCCCAGCATTCCCAACTACTTCGATCCCCGCCTCACCCGGAAGCTCACGGAGGGGCTGGTGATCACGGTGGAGCCCATCGTGGGAGAAACGTCGGGCCGCTTCGTGGAAGACCCCGATGGCTGGACCCTGCGCACGGAGGACGGCGGCCTGGCCGCGCACTACGAGCACACGCTCGTCATCACGCGCGGCAAGCCGATCCTGCTCACGGCGGCGTAAGCGCTAACAAGGACGACGAAGCGCTCCCACTACGCCGCAGCGCCACAGCCTGTCATCCTGAGGCCCAGGCGCACGGAACCGGCCCGCAGTACAACCGTCGCGGGCCGAAGGATCCAGCCGCGGAAGGGAAAACCAGCCCGGGCGCGGCAGCGGTCACCGTAGCCGAGGCCTCGGCTTCCGTGGGGGCCTCACCCGGCCGCGCTGACACGCGTGCCACCCTCTCCCACAAACAGCGTGGGAGAGGGGGTACACTTCGGGGTTGGCGTGGACAGGCAGGGCCCGGTGCGTGGGCCGGCGCCCCCCATCCCCAACCCTTCCCCCGCATACTGCCGCGGGGGAAGGGAGCCAGTCTGGCGCACGGGGCCAGCCGAAGCGCAGTTCAGGTCTCCCCCTCCCCTGCGCAGCGGGGGACGGGGGCCGGGGGGAGGGGGCTCCCGACGCATTCACCGGCAGCCCGTCGAACCTCGATCGAAGTCTCCCCTCTCCCGGCGTAGTTTGCCGGGGGAGGGGCCGGGGGAAGGGCCCGCCGCGGCATGCGCCCAAGCCGATCGAACCCCCACCACAGGTCCCCTCTCTCCCGCGCCGATTGCGGGGGAGACGACGGGAGAGGGGGCTTTTTCGTAGTTTTGAACCTGGACCGACCAACCATGCTGACCACCGCCCGCGGGCTTTCCATCTTGGCACTCGCCACCCTCACCACCGCCTGTGGCGGCGGCGACGGCCGGCAGGTGCTCACCGTGTACTCGCCGCACGGGCGCGAGATGCTGCAGGCGTTCGAGAAGCGCTTCGAGGCCGCCAATCCCACCATCGACCTGCAGTACGTCGACATGGGATCGCAGGAGGTGTTCGACCGCGTCCGCTCCGAAAAGGCGAATCCGCAGGCCGACGTGTGGTGGGGCGCCCCGGCCAACATGTTCGAACAGGCCGCCGCCGACTCCATGCTGCAGCCCTTCACCCCGTCGTGGGCCACGGCCGTCCCCGCCGAGGCCAAGGACGCCGAGGGCTACTGGTTCGGCACCTACATCACCCCCGAGGTGATCGCGTACAACACGCAGGTGGTGCCCGCCGCCGAGGCGCCCAAGGACTGGGACGACGTGCTCGATCCCCGATGGAAGGGCAAGGTGCTCATCCGCGACCCCATGGCCAGCGGCACCATGCGCACCATCTTCGGCATGATGGTGCAGCGCGGCATCCGCGCCACGGGCGATACGGCGCAGGGGTTCCAGTGGCTGCGGCGGCTGGACGCCAACACCAAGCAGTACGTCCTCAATCCCACCATGCTGTACCAGATGCTGGCGCGCCAGGAAGGCTACGTGACGCTCTGGGCGCTGCCGGACATCGAGATGGTGCGCGCCCAGTACCCCATCGAGTACACCATCCCCACCAGCGGCACCCCGCTCATCGTAGACGCAGTCGCCATCGTCCGCGGCGCCCCGAATGTCGACGCGGCGAAGGTTTTCGTAGAGTACATCGGCGGGAACGCGGCGCTGGTGCCGGCCGTCCGCGAGTTCTTCCGGCTCCCCGCCCGCACCGACTTTCCGGGGGACAGCATGCCCCCGCGCCTGCGCGCCGCACAGGAAAAGCTGGTCGCCGAGCCGATGGACTGGAAGCTCCTGCAGGAACGCGGGAACGAGTGGATGCGCCACTGGGACGAGAACGTCCGCAACCGGGGCGCGAAGTGACCTCTCCCGCGCCGACTGCTGTATCCTCGTCCGCCACCCAGCCGATCCTTTCGCTGGACGGCGTCACCCGCCGCTTCGGTGAGACGACGGCGGTGGACGCGGTGTCGCTGGAGGTGCCCGCGGGCGAGTTCCTCACGCTGCTGGGCCCCTCCGGCTGCGGAAAGACGACGACGCTGCGGATGATCGCCGGTTTCGAGCATCCCACGGCCGGCCGCATCGTCCTGGGCGGGCGCGAGGTGACGGCCCTGCCGCCGCAGAAGCGCGACGTGGGGATGGTGTTCCAGAACTACGCGCTGTTCCCCCACCTGGACGTGTGGGAGAACGTGGCGTTCGGCCTCAAGTCGCGCGGCGACCGCAAGGACGTCGTCGGTCCGCGGGTGGAGCGTGCGCTGGGACTGGTGGAGCTGGCGGGCTACGGCAAGCGCAAGGTGCAGGAGCTCTCCGGCGGGCAGCAGCAGCGCGTGGCGCTGGCCCGCGCGCTCGCGCCCGAGCCGCCGCTGCTGCTGCTGGACGAGCCGCTGAGCAACCTGGACGCCGCCCTGCGCGAGCGCACCCGCGACGAGCTGCGCGCGCTACTCAAGAGCCTGGGAATGACGGCCATCTTCGTGACCCACGACCAGGAAGAGGCGTTCGCGCTCTCTGACCGCATCGCGGTGATGGAGCTCGGGCGCCTTCAGCAGGTGGGCTCGCCCGAGGAGCTGTACGGATCGCCCGCGAATGCGTTCGTCGCATCATTCCTGGGGCGCGCCAACTTCCTGGACTCCACGCTGGATTCGGTGGATGGCGATCGCGCCGTCTGCCGGCTTCCGGGCGGGGCCGCGTGGACCGCGGCGCTCTCGGCGGATGCGCCCCGTGCGGCGCCCGGCGCGCCGCTGCGGGTGATGGTGCGGCCGGAGGGGCTGGAGCTCGCCGGCACCGATGCCGCGGGCGCGCTCCCCGGGCGCGTGCTGGACCGCCGCTACGCGGGATCGGCCACGTTCTACCGCGTGGCACTGGACGGCGGCCCCGAGGTGCTGATCCACGGCCGCCCGCACGAGGCATCGGCCGGCGACACGGTGCGGGTGGCGCTGCATCCCCGCGCGGAGCCCGTGGCGTATCCCGTGGAGGCGCGGTAGTGGGGG
>NZ_DATBNB010000404.1 GCF_036554565.1 Longimicrobium sp.
GTCCACGTGCTCCGTGCGCCCGTCCCACTCGTGCTCGCCGGTGAACAGGGAATTCACCATCCGCCGCACGTCCGCGTAGCCACCGAAGGAGACGACCGCCTTCAGGTCGCGGCGGATGCCGGGATCGGCGAACGCCATGATGGCCTGCGTGGCGCCGAACGAGAACCCGATGGCCCCCACGCCGCCCGGCCTCACCTCGGGCCGGTGCGCCAGCACGTGCGCCCCCGCCGCGATGGTCTGGCGCGCGGCCTCCAGGTCCAGCCGCAGCTCGCGCCAGGCGGGCACGTCGGGCACCAGCACGGCCGCGCCCGAACCCGCCAGCGAGCGGACGAAGCGCGTCATGGCCTTGTGGCGGCGGCCGGGCACCGTCAGCCCGTGCAGCACCACCCACCCCGGGGCGGGGCGTGGGCGGTCAGGCAGGTACAGCGTGGCCTCGCGGCGCTCGCCGGCCACCTCCACGAACATCTCTTCTTCGCGGAACGCGCCGGCGCCGTCGCGCAGGTACGTGCGGAGGAAGCGGGCGGTGCATAGGGTGGGGATCATGGGTGCGCCATCCCCACAGCCTGGTCGATCCGGTCCAGCCCCTCGTTGCGGAGACGGTCCAGCAGCCCGCGGTTGATGTCGCGCGCGATGGTGGGGCCCTGGTAGATGAACCCGGTCCACACCTGCACCAGGCTGGCCCCGGCGCGGATCATCTCCCACGCGTCCGCCGCGCCGAACACGCCGCCCACGCCCACGATGGGCATCCGCCCGCCCGTCGTCCGCCAGATCAGCGACACCACCTCCACCGCGCGCCGGTGCACCGGGGCGCCACTGATCCCGCCCGCGCCCATCCCGTCCACCCCCGGGGTGCGCAGCCCCTCGCGCGACACCGTGGTGTTCGTCGCGATCACGCCCGCCATCTCTTCCTCCGCCGCAATGCCGACGGCCTCCTCCACCTGCGGGTCCGTCAGGTCGGGGGCAATCTTCAGCAGGATGGGCCGCGGGGCGCCGCCGCGGACCTTCGCGAGCTCCGCCGTGCGCAGGCGCAGGGCGCGCAGGAGCTCGCGCAGGGGCGCGGCGTCCTGCAGCTGCCGCAGCCCGGGCGTGTTGGGCGAGCTCACGTTGACCACGACGTACGCGGCGAAGGCTTCGAGCCGCTCCAGGCTGCGCAGGTAGTCGGCGGTGGCATCTTCCAGCGCCGTCGCCTTGCTCTTGCCGATGTTGATGCCCAGCACCGGCTCGATGCGCGTGCGCCGCAGCCGGGCCGCCACGGCATCCGCCCCCGGGTTGTTGAAGCCCATGCGGTTGAGCAGCGCGCGGTCCGCGGGCAGCCGGAACAGGCGCGGAAGCGGGTTCCCGGGCTGCGGGAGCGCGGTCACCGTGCCGATTTCCACGTGCCCGAACCCCAGCGCGCCCAGCGCGTTGAACGACTCGCCGGACTTGTCGAACCCCGCCGCCAGCCCCACGGGGTTGGGAAAGCGGATCCCGAACCGCTCCGTGGCCAGCGCCGAGTGGCGCACCTGGAACATCGCGCGCGCCATCGCCCGCTGCGGAGGCGTCAGCAGCGCGGCATTCAGCGCGGCCGTGCCGGCGAAGTGCGCGGGCTCGGGAGCCAGGCCAAAGAGCAGGGGGCGAACGGCGTCGTACAGCGGCATTGGCGGGGGCATCTCGCGGAAAGCCCGGACGCGCGCGGCACGTCCGGGCTCGGGGACTCCGGCGAAGGTAGGGCGCGTCCAGACGCCCGGCAAGTGAAAGCGTGGAGGCCGGAAAGTTGGCTCCTCGGCGGATCCCGGGCTACGCCTGCAGCGTCTTTTCGGGCGGCTCGCCCGGGGCGAAGTATTCCCGCAGGCTCCTCAGCCGCTCCTCGATCTCGAGCACGGCCGCGTTGCGGTGATACTGCCCTTGTGCGAAGCCCCACGCGTCCAGGCCGCAGTTGCCGCAATGGGTGTCGGTCAGCCGCACCGAATTGCCACAGCCGCAAGCCCAGCCCTCCTTGTCGCCGCCGAAGAGGCTCTTGATGGTGGTACGGGTCCAGAGATGCGGAAAGGTCTCCTGGACCTGCGCCATGAGGCCTTCCAGCCGGGGAATGTCGTCTGCCGAGTAAGAGGACGGATGAGCCCGGAGAAGATTGAGCATCGACTTCCGGGCCGGTCTGCCCGCCTGGGGCAGCCTCCGGGCAAGCTCATCGTAATCCACCAGTTCCAGCCCCGCGATGAGCTGCTCGCAGGCCTTCCGCACCGCATCCGCGTCCGGGCCCTCCGAGCTGGCGAGGTTTGCATAAAGCAGGCGCTTGGCGTCGTCGGGGCTCAGCGCCGAGAAGTACGAGAACACCCGTTTGGTGATGATCTCACGGGACGGGCCCTCGACGGGAGATTTGCTGAGGTCGCGGAACGCGCCGAGTGCGTACGGCCCGAACCCGGTGATCGCGTGCTCCGTCGCGAAGCTCCACGTCTCGTCGTTCAGCCGAAGCGCCTTGCCGTCGATGTCGGCCAGGAGCTGGTTCTTTCGGAGCAGAACGGCCATGTCGTCCGCCGAAATCCGGCGGGTGTCCCGATCGTCATCGCGAATGCGGGGTGCCTGCTGGCGCTGCGCAAGTACGGCCGTGCCCACGGCGTTGAGCATGAACATCGACTTCCCCTGTCCGGAAATCTCGTCGAAGTCTATGCGCAGCCCGATGACCGCATTGCCGCCCAGCATCATGGCCCTGTCCTGCAGCAGCTCGGTGGCCTCGACGTACAGGCTCGAAAGCTGTTTTCCGTAGCTCTCGGATCGCCCGCCGAAGAAAT
>NZ_DATBNB010000405.1 GCF_036554565.1 Longimicrobium sp.
CCGCCGCGCGATGAGCCAGGCAGCACCCGCCGCTCCGACCACCGCCGACCCGCTGGACCGCGCCCGCCAGGAGCTGGGCCGGTACTGGGGGTACCCGGACTTTCGACCCGGGCAGGACCAGGCCATCCGCAACATCCTGGCGGGCGGCGACTCGCTGACCATCATGCCCACCGGGGGAGGCAAGTCGCTCTGCTTCCAGGTCCCCGCGCTGCTGCTGCCGGGGGTGACGCTGGTCGTCAGCCCCCTCATCTCTCTGATGAAGGACCAGGTCGACAACCTGGAGGCCGCGGGGGTGCCGGCGACGTTCGTCAACTCCACGCTGGGCGGGGGAGAGATGAACGCCCGGCTCGACGCTGCGCGCCGGGGCGAGGTGAAGCTGCTGTACGTGGCCCCGGAGCGCTTCGACGCCGAGGGCTTCCGCCATCGCCTGGCCGACATCCCCGTCTCGCTCCTGGCGGTGGACGAGGCGCACTGCGTTTCGGAGTGGGGGCACGACTTCCGTCCGTCGTACCTGCGCCTGGGCGAGGTGCGCACGCTGCTGGGCGGCCCGCCCGTGGCCGCGCTGACCGCCACGGCCACCCCCGAGGTGCGCGACGACATCGTCCGCCAGCTGAAGCTGCGCGAACCCCGCGTCCTGGTCACCGGCTTCGACCGGCGCAACCTCGTGTGGCACGTGCTGCAGGCCAAGAGCGACTCCGAAAAGGACCGGCTGCTGCTGAAGCTGCTCAAGGGGCGTGACGGATCGGCCATCGTCTACGCCTCCACGCGCAAGGCGGTCGACGCGCTGACGGCGCTGCTGAACGGGGTGGGAACGCACACGGTGGGGTACCACGCCGGGCTCCCGGACCGCGACCGCAAGCGCATCCAGGAGGAGTTCATGACCGGCAAGGTGCGGGTGGTGGTGGCCACCAACGCCTTCGGCATGGGCATCGACAAGCCCGACGTGCGCATCGTCGTCCACTACAACCTTCCCGGCAACCTGGAGGCGTACTACCAGGAAGCCGGGCGCGCGGGACGCGACGGGGGCGACAGCGACTGCGTGCTCCTGCACGCCTTCCGCGACAAGTTCACCCACGAGTACTTCATCAACTCGGCCTATCCACCCCGAAAGTCGGTGGAGGCCGCCATGCAGGCGCTGCGCGAGCGCGCCGACCGCGACGGGTTGTACGACCTGCCCGTGGCCGCGCTGGCGAACACGGTTTCCGCCATCGACGACGAGCGCCAGGCCGCCTCCGCGGTGCGGGTGCTGGAGCAGTTCGGGCTGGTGCGGCAGACGTACGGCAACGGCCCGCGCCCCGTGCGCGTACGCCTGCTGGCCCGCCCGGAGCGAATCTCCCGCGAGCTGGCGGAGCGGCCCGACGAGCTGCAGATGCTGCGGGGGCTGTGGCGCGCGGCGCGCGGCGAAGCCATCTACCGCGGCGTGGAGCTGGACTGGCGGGCCCTGGACGGGGCGGCGGGCGGCCGCGGCCGGGCGGCGCCGCTGCTGGACGCGCTGCAGGACGAGGGTTTCGTCGAATGGAGGCCGCTCACGGGAGAGGGCACCTGGGTGCTGGACCGCGCCACCCCCGTGCACACGCTGGCGGTGGACTGGCGTGGGCTGGACGAGCGCAAGCGGCGCGAGCTGGGCAAGCTGCGGCAGATGCAGAACTACGCCTACACCGAGGGATGCCGCCGCGGCTACGTCCTGCGCTACTTCGGCGATCCCGCGGCCATGGAGCACTGCGGCGCGTGCGACAACTGCCTGGGGCAGAAGCCCATGGCGTCGGTGGACCCCACGGACGCGGGAGACCGGGCCATGCCGCGCCGGGGCAAGGTGCCGCGGGCGGACCGCGTGCGCGACGTCCTGCTGACCCTGCGCCGCGAGCTGGCGGCGCGGGAAAGCGTGCCCGAGGGAATGGTGTTCAGCGACGCGGTGATCGACGCGCTGGTCGAGGCGCGCCCCCGCCGCCCCGAGGCGCTGCTGAAGGTGGACGGGGTCGCCCGGCCGCTGGCCGAGCGCTACGGCAGCGGAATCCTGCGGGCGATCTCCGGGGCACTGGACCAGTACCGCGAGCGGGGCGGCA
>NZ_DATBNB010000406.1 GCF_036554565.1 Longimicrobium sp.
GCACCGCAGCACCTCGTCGCCCTTCACGTGGCCGTGCACGTCGTTCACGCGCTTGAAGCCGTCCAGGTCGATCAGCAGCAGGCACGAACGCCTGCCCGCCTTCACCCGCTCCACCTCCGCCGCCAGCTCGTCGTCCAGCACCCGCCGGCTGGCCAGCCCGGTGAGCGGATCGATGCCGGCCTGCATCTCCGACAGGGTCCAGCGCTGCGCGGTGGCCACGCCGAAGGTAAAGATCAGCAGCAGGAACCCGCCCCAGAACGCGCCAGGCGCCCCCGGCACCAGCCGTATCCAGGGAACCGCGCCGTACTCGGCCAGCAGGTCCGCCAGCACGCAGACGCCGAACACCGCGATGCCGCCCAGCACCAGCCGGGCCAAGGGCGCGTTCCCCCGCGCCAGGATCGCGACGCGGCTCACCAGGATCACCACGCCCAGCAGCACCACCACGTCCACGCCGTAGTGCAGCACCCGCAGCTCGGCCGCCGGCAGGATGAGCGTGGCCGGGACGCATCCCGTGAAGGCCAGCAGCGCCGCCGTTTCCCACCAGCGGAAGCGCACGTTGAAGAGGGTGCGGATCAGCAGGGCGATGGAGACGCCGGCCACGACCTCGGCCAGTACCATCCCCCGGAAGCGGGTCATCCCCGGGAATACGGCGCTGAACAGCGGCGGCGAGTAGCACAGCCCCAGCAGCCCCACGCTCAGGGAGAGCAGCGCGAACCACAGGTTTTCGGACGCGTGCCGCCGCATCCCGTAGAAGACGAGATGATACAGGCCGATGGCCGCGAACATCCCCACCAGCCCGGCGATGGCGGCGTCGCGGAACGGCGGGACGGCGGGCGCGGCCTGCGCCAGGACCAGCATCATCAAATCACCAACGCATCAACTGGGAACCCATGGATACGCCCCAAGCCGCGGACCCGAACGGGCCGCGGCTTCGTCACTGCAGGAACCTCTGGTCAGGCGAGCGCCGGGGTTCCGCCCTGCCCCTGCAGCTGCCGCTCGCGAATGCGGCCGCCGATGTACGCGTACGGCATCACCGCCAGCAGGTTGTAGACGTTGAACCAGGCCGGCGTGTCGTTCCACGCCATGATGGTCACCGGAATGCTCATCGCCAGCGCGATGCTGCCCATCACCAGCGCGTGGAACAGCGGCCGCGACGGGGCCAGGCGGGCGGTCACGTAGCAGCCCAGGATTCCGAACGCCGCCACGTACGCGCACACCAGGACCAGTGCGGCCGGGTCCGTCACCGGCCCGCCGGCGGGGATCAGCTCGGGGGCCACCTTCGCCAGTACGGCGTTGGTGCCGATGTTCAGAACGGCGGTCAGCACGAAACCGACGGCGATCGCGACGATGCTCTTCATCATGCATGCTCCGGTGGGACGGATGAGCGGGATTCAGCGAGGACGGGTAAACAGATGCGTTTCGCGGGCGCGGCGGTCAAGAGTTCCGTCCGCGCCCGCGGAAACGATGGGTGTCGATGAAGGATCAGCCGCGGGTGACGCGCAGCCGGACGACGTAGTTCTCCGGCGCCGGCTGGCCCGCGGCGGGGAGCGGATCGAGTCCGACGACCTCCACGCGATACCCCTCGTGGCGCACGACGCGGGGGTCGGTGTGGGTGTTCAGCTGCACCGTGCGCGTGGCCTCGCCCTTCT
>NZ_DATBNB010000407.1 GCF_036554565.1 Longimicrobium sp.
GCCTTTTCGATCACGCCCTCGATGCCGCCCACCATGTAGAAGGCCTGCTCGGGCAGGTGGTCGAACTCGCCGTTCACCACGCGCTCGAACGACTCGATGGTGTCCTCGAGCTTCACGTACGCGCCCGGGGTGCCCGTGAACTGCTCGGCCACGTGGAAGGGCTGCGACAGGAAGCGCTGGATGCGGCGGGCGCGGCCCACCGTGACCTTGTCTTCTTCCGACAGCTCGTCCATGCCCAGGATGGCGATGATCTCCTGCAGCTCCTTGTAGCGCTGCAGGATGCGCTGCACGCTGGTGGCCACCGCGTAGTGCCGCTGCCCGATGTACTGTGGGTCCACGATGCGCGACGTGGAGTCGAGCGGGTCCACCGCCGGGTAGATGCCGATTTCCGTGAGCGCGCGGCTGAGCACCGTCGTGGCGTCAAGGTGCGCGAAGGCCGTCGCGGGCGCCGGGTCCGTCAGGTCGTCGGCGGGCACGTAGATGGCCTGCACCGAGGTGATGGAGCCGTCGCGCGTGGAGGTGATGCGCTCCTGCAGGCCGCCCATCTCCGTGGCCAGCGTGGGCTGGTAGCCCACGGCCGAGGGCATGCGGCCCAGCAGCGCCGACACCTCGGAGCCCGCCTGCGTGAAGCGGAAGATGTTGTCGACGAAGAAGAGCACGTCCTGCTTTTCCATGTCGCGGAAGTACTCCGCCACCGTCAGCCCGGCCAGGGCCACGCGAAGGCGCGCGCCGGGCGGCTCATTCATCTGCCCGTAGACGAGGGCCACGGAGCTCTCGGCCAGGTTGTCGTCCTTGATCAGCCCCGCCTCACGGAACTCCAGCCACAGGTCGGTGCCCTCGCGGGTGCGCTCGCCCACGCCGGCGAACACCGAGCGGCCGCCGTGCCCCATGGCGATGTTGTGGATGAGCTCCTGGATGACCACCGTCTTGCCCACGCCGGCGCCGCCGAAGAGGCCGATCTTGCCGCCCTTCACGTACGGGGTGAGCAGGTCCACCACCTTGATGCCCGTCTCGAGGACCTCGGTCTTGGCCTCGAGGTTCACGAACAGCGGGGCGTCGCGGTGGATGGGCCAGCGCTCGACCGCGGCGGGAATTTCGCCGCGCTCGTCCACCGGCTCGCCCAGCACGTTCAGGATGCGGCCCAGCGCGTTGGCCCCCACGGGCACGCCGATGCTGCCCCCGGTGTCGACCACGTCCATGCCGCGCACCACGCCGTCGGTGGCTTCCATGGCCACGGCGCGCACCTGGTTGCGCCCGATGTGCTGCTGCACTTCAAGGGTGATGTTCACCGCGCCGCGGCCGTCCGCCGCCGGGGCGCGGACCACCAGGGCGTTGTAGATCTCGGGAAGGTGGCCCGAGAACTCGGCGTCGATGACGGGGCCGATGACCTGGACCACGCGGCCCACCTGCTGGGTGGGCGCGGGCACTGTGGCCCGCTCGGGGGCAATCGCTGCCATGTATGCTTTCTCCTCGCTCGTGGGATCTCGCGTGTTATTCCAGCGCCGCCGCACCGCCGACGATCTCGGCGATTTCCTGCGTGATGGCCGCCTGCCGCACGCGGTTGTACGTCCGCGTGAGCGTTTCCAGGATGTCGCC
>NZ_DATBNB010000408.1 GCF_036554565.1 Longimicrobium sp.
CGTCGCCGCCGAAGGGCGAGCGGTAGGCGTAGGGGTCGGGTACGAACACGCCTGGCGCGCCCAGCTGCGATGAAAAGGGCGCGCGGAAGTCCTCGCGGCTGGAGACGGAGAGCGCGCGGTAGGTGAGGCCGTGGTAGCTGCCGTGGAACGCCAGCACGCGCGGCTTGCCCGTGGCCATCACCGCCGTCTTGAGCGCCGCCTCTACCGCTTCGGCGCCGGAGCTGGCCAGCACGCTGCGGGTCAGCCCACCCGGCGCCACCTCGGCCAGCGCGCGGAGCAGGTCTACCTTGATGGCCGGCGGATGGACGTCGCCCATCCCGTGCAGGAGCCGCCCGGCCTGGTCCTGGATCGCCCGCACGATGCGCGGATGGCCGTGCCCCGGCCCCGCCACCGCGAACGCGGACGTGAGGTCCACGTACACGTTGCCGTCCACGTCGCGCACGTTGGCGCCGCGGGCCTCGTCCCAGAACACGGGGAAATCCGGCGCGCGATAGGTGACGTTGGGCGATTCGTAGCGCGCCAGCTCGTCGGACAGGCGCAGCGAGGCCGGCCCCGGCGGCGGGACGGCGATGGACGGGAGTGCGGTTCCGGACAGCGGCTCGGGCACGTGGCTCGGCTTCGTGGTTGATCGTGGCGTCCGGGGGGAGTTTGCCGATGTGTGCATCCCACGGCAAGAACATCGTGCGCGGGAAGAAACGAGAACGGGCGCCGTGGATCACCACGGCGCCCGTTCGGCACTCCGGATCTAACCGCTCAGACGGCGGAACCGGCGGCGTTGGCGAGGGATTCGGTGGGGCGCCGGAGCTTCTGGGTGAGGTCGGCGATCAGGATTTCGGTGAACGCCAGCGGCACCAGGTGCCCCTCTTCGCCCGCCTCGTCCTGGTAGGTGCCGAACGCGGCCTGGTCGTACGTTTCCGGGAACCGGTCGCGCCCCCACGCATCCACCACCTCGCGGGGCAGGGTGCTGGCGACGCGCACCGTCAGGTCGCCGCCCTCGCCGTCCTCCATCGCCACGTGCGCGCCCAGGCTGTGGATGCCATCGCTGCGCACCGCGTCCGCCGCGGCGCGGCGCAGGATCAGCGTGGTCGCCACCTCGGTGTCGGGCGCCTCCCAGTCGGGGATCTCGTAGCGCACCACGAGGTCCGCGCGGTCGGCCTGGGGAAGCACGTACAGCTTGCTGTCTACCAGGTGCCGGGCGATGCTCTTGAGCACCTCGGCCTCGGTGTAGCCGCGCGACTTGGTGTCGCGGCGCAGCTTCCAGCGAAAGAGCAGGTCCGGCTCGGGGTACAGGAACACCGCCAGGTCGTACACGGACCGCAGCTCGTCGGTGGGAAAGCCCAGCAGCCCGCGGGCGAGCACCACTTCTTCGGGCTCCAGCGTGCGCATGGGGCCGAAGCTGCCGTCGGTGTGGTCGTAGCTGCGGTTGCGCACCGGCCGCCCGCGCCGCAGCAGCTGCAGGTGCTCCTGCATCAGCGCAAGGTTGTGCACCAGCGGGTTCAGCGGCGTCAGCCCCAGCTCCTGGCGCTCGGCGCGGCTGTACCGGTGGTAGTCGTCCAATTCCAGCGTCGACACGCGCGCCGGGCCAATGAGCTCGCGGACGCCGCGGGCCACCGTGCTCTTGCCGCTGCCCGAGTCGCCGACGATGCCCAGGACGAACGGAAGGTGCCGCGGCGCGTCGCCCTGGAGGTCAGACATGCTTTGCCGCGCGTGCGCGCGCCGTGTGTTTGCCGGCCATGAACGGATCTCCGGATCAAGACGGGGTGAACGGGTATACTAGCGCGCACCCGCCGTTCGGGAAATAGGAAGGCGATCGGGCGAAAGCGGCGCCGCACGAAATGGCCGCGTCAACGCTGGCATCCACGCCGATCACACTCGATCTACCCGCTTGGATGCGCCACGGTCCCCGAACGCTGCATCCGCCCCTCAGGATCGTTGCCAATCCCGCCCCGCCGCCGCATCGTCAAACCGACGCGCACTGACGCACCACCGCACTCACGCACAGCCCCCAATGTCCTACTGCGACGCCGCGCCGGGCCATCCTGTCCACGGCCCCTATCACGATCACGAATACGGCTTTCCGCTGGAGGGCGACGACGAACTGCTGGAGCGGCTGGCCCTGGAGATCAACCAGGCCGGCTTGTCGTGGCTGACGATCCTCAAGAAGCGAGATGCCTTCCGCGCAGCGTTCCACGGGTTCGACGTCGATCGCGTGGCATCGTACGGCGACGAGGATCGCGCGCGGCTGCTGGCGGACGCCGGCATCATCCGCAACCGGCTGAAGGTGGACGCCGTGATCGAGAACGCCCGCCGCATCCAGCAGCTTCGCGCGGAGTACGGCGGATTCGCGGAATGGCTGAACGCGTACCATCCACTGGAAAAGGCGGAGTGGGTGAAGCTGTTCAAGAAGACGTTCCGCTTTACGGGCGGCGAGATCGTGGGCGAGTTCCTGATGAGCACCGGCTACCTGCGCGGCGCGCACACGCCCGAGTGCCCGGTGTACGCGCGGGTGCTGGAGGCCGGGCCGGCGTGGGCGCGGGATGGGCTTGGAGGGGATTGAGGCTGGATTCGGTGCGTGCTGCGGGCGCCCCCCATCCCCAGCCCTTCCCCCGCAAACCCCGCGGGGGAAGGGAGCCAGCGTCGTGCGGGTCCACACTTCCGGCGTGCACCGCGGCCCTGTCATCCTGAGCCCCAGGCGCACCGCAGTCGCCCGTAAACCGTACTTCGCGGGGCGAAGGATCTAGTGTAGTGCCTCAAGAGTCGCACGCGCTTTCGTGACCTTCTCGAGGATGTGCTGGA
>NZ_DATBNB010000409.1 GCF_036554565.1 Longimicrobium sp.
GGAGAGGAGAATTCGATTGCACGACGGCAGGCCGCGCGCGCCTCGACGGGCTCCCTACCCCCGCGCAGTTTGCGGGGGACGGGCTGGGGATGGGGGGCGGCCGAGGCATGCGCCGGGCCAAGTCGAAACGCCACACCCCGAAGTGTACCCCCTCTCCCACACGCTGTTTGTGGGAGAGGGTCGCACGCGTGTCAGCGCGGCGGGGTGAGGGCCCCACGGCAGCCGAGGCCTCGGCGACGGTGACCGCTGCCGCGCCCAAGTTGAGGAGTGGATCACGTTGGATCCTTCGGCCCGCGAAGCAGGTGCTACGGGCGGGATTGGTGCGCCGGGCTCAGGATAACAGATCTCGCGCCTGTCGAGGAGCTTCGGAGATTCACCCCGGGATCACGCCGTACTCGATGGCTTTGCGCGAAACGGTGTTGCGGTGCATGTCCAGGATCTCCGCGGCGCGCCCGAAGTGCCCGTCCACCTGCCGCAGCACCTGGCCGATGTGAAGCGCCTCCACCTGTGCCATCGTCATCCCTTTCGAGTATCCGGGCAGCGACTCGGCCCCACCCTCCGCCGCCTTCACTGGAGCCGCCGCGGGCCCCAGCTGAAGGTGCTCCACCTGCAGCACGTCGCCCGGCGCCAGCAGCACCGCGCGCTCCAGCACGTTGCGCAACTCGCGGACATTGCCCGGCCACGCGTGGGCCTCCAGGCTGCGCATGGCCGCGTCGGCGATGCCGCGCAGCTCCCGGCCGTGCTCGCCCGCGAAGCGCGCCGCGTAGTGCAGCGCCAGGGCGCGCACGTCGCCCGGGCGCTCGCGCAGGGCCGGCAGGTGCAGCCTCACCACGGCCAGGCGATAGAAGAGGTCTTCGCGAAAGTCGCCCGAGGCGATGAGTGACGGCAGGTCGCGGTGGGTTGCCGCCACCACGCGCACGTTCAGGCGAATGCGCTCCTCGCCCCCCAGCCGCTCGATCTCCCGCTCCTGCAGCGCCCGGAGGATCTTGGCCTGCAGCACCAGGCTCATGTCTCCGATCTCATCCAGGAACAGCGTGCCGCCGTTCGCCCGCTCGAACCGGCCCACCTTGCGCGCGACGGCGCCCGTGAACGCCCCGCGCTCGTGCCCGAACAGCTCGCTTTCCAGCAGGTCCTCGGGAATCGCGGCGCAGTTGACGGCCACGAACGCGCCGCCCGCCCGCCCACTCGCGGCGTGCAGCGCGCGGGCGACCAGCTCCTTGCCGGTACCCGACTCGCCCGTCACCAGCACCGTGGCATCGCTCGCCGCCACCCTGCCGACGGTCTGGAATGCCTCGATCAGCGCGGGGCTGCTCCCCACCAGCTCGTCCCCCGATCCAGCCGTCAGCCGGGGAAGCGGGACGACGTCGCCGGCGGGCGGGGCGGGGGAGAGCAGGGCGGCCAAGCGGTCCACGTCCAGCGGAACGGTCAGCAGCTCGGCCGCGCCCAGGCGCGGGGCCTCGATGGCCAGGCGCAGCGACGGCGTGCGTGCCACCAGCACCAGCGTCCCCGCGTTGGGCGCCGCCGCGATCCGGCGGATCACGGCCCCGTCCTCGTCCACCGCCGACGCCAGCAGCACCGTCGCATCGTGCCGCGTGGCGGAGAGCGCGCGCAATCCATCTCCGAGCGTCGCCGCCGCGCTCAACGCCGCGCCCGCACGCTCGCAGGCGGCGCGCACGGCGTCGCGAACCTCCGCATCATCCCCGATCAGCAGGACCGTGCGATCCGCCATCCACCCTCAGTTTGCAAAATGTGACGGCGCCCCCGGCAGAAGCATGTCACAAAATTCGGCAGATGGGAAGGTTTCCCAGCAACGGCGCGGAATGCGGCGAGTGACCTGCAGGTGTGGAGCGCGACGCAACGTGACGGTTTCCGTCCATTTCGCGCACCGTCGCCGACCTGAACGCGGACACCCGCTGAACGGCGTCCACGCGCGCGGTCGTTGACACCGGCGGCCACGCGCGGCCACGTTCAAGCGTAGCGCCCACCGTTCCCTGCTCCCTCCCACGCCCCCCGATGCCCAATCCACTCTCCCGGACGCTCCGCGCGTACGCCGCCGACGCGCGCGCCGCCGCCACCAGCGCACCGGTCGAAGTGCTTCTCGGCGTGCTGGCGTCCGTCACCTTTTCCGTCTGGCTCCGCAACTCCGCCGACGGGGAGACGTGGTGGGTGCGCGTGGCGACCGCCGTGGCGATCGCCCTTCCTCTGGTGTTCGCCGCCAGCGTGCTGCGGGCGCGAGGCGTCATCTCCGCCGCGGCGCGGTGGGGGGCGACCGCCGCGGTGCTGGGCGTGTGCGCCGCGTTCGGAGCGCTGTGGATGGATCCCGACCGCTCCGCCCACGGGTGGCGGTGGTTCATGCTGGCCGCCGCGGCGGCGCTGGTGCTGGGGATGACCGCGGGGCTGCCCTGGCGCGAGCGCGACCGCCGCCGCTCGTGGTCGTTCGCGTGGCGGCTGGCGGAACGGCTGGTGGGCGTGGTGCTCTACTCCGTGGCGCTGTACGCCATCCTGGCGGGCGCGTGCGGCGCCGTGGTGAACCTGTTCGATCTCCGGACCCCCGAGCACCTGTTCGGCGATCTGGCGGGCGTGGTGTTCTTCGCGGTGGCGCCGTGGATCTTCGTCGGCGGTACCCATCGCCTGATCGCCCCGCCCGCGGATGCCGGGGTGCCCCTGGCCGTCAGCCGGCTGGGAAGATGGCTGTACGCGCCGGTGCTGGTCATCTACCTGCTGATCCTGTACGCGTACGCCCTGAAGGTGCTGGCCACGGGCGAGCTGCCCAAGAACCTCGTCTCGCCGCTGGTGATCGCGGCGGGGATGATCGGCTTCGTGGGCGCCGTGCTGCTGGAGCCGGTGCACGGCGACGACGAGCACCGCGGGCTGGCGCTGCTGGTGCGGTGGATGCCGGCGCTGCTGCTTCCCCTGCTGCCGCTGGCGTTCTGGGCCGTGCTGGAGCGGCTGGGCCAGTACGGATGGACGGAGTTCCGCTACCTGCGCGTCACCGTCCTGGTGGTCCTCTCCATCCTCGCCGTGCTGGGCACCCTCCGCCTGGTGGGCCGCCGTCCGCCGCTGATGTCCACAATTCCCGTGGTGATGGCCGCGGCGCTGCTGATCGGCGCCATCGGCCCGTGGGGCGCCCTGGCCGTGTCGAAGCGCGACCAGACCGCCCGCCTTCGCACCGCGCTGGCCGAGGCCCGAATCGATCCGCGGCGGCTGCCGGGGGACACGGTTACGCTGGACAGCGCGCTCTACGAACGCGTCGTGGGCAGCACGCGCTACCTGCTGGAAGCGCACGGCCGGCGGGCGCTGGTGGCCGTCGTTCCGTCCCTTCCGGACAGCGTCAGCCCATGGGAGGTGGCCAGGGAGCTGGGCCTGCGGCGTGGCTGCGGCCGCGACGAGACGTGGCGCGCCGCCCCCATCGGCTGGGAGGGCGGCATCGCGGGAGTGATGGGCGGCGTGATCGTCCCCGTCTCGGCAGAGGACGGGCGGTCCACCCAAATCGAGGCGCAGGGAACCGCGTACCGGGTGACGCTCGCCGGCGAGCGCTTTGGCATTGAAGGCGCGGGATGGCGGGCCGAGGTGTCGCTCGCGCGCATCCGGCAGCAGGCGATGGCAACCCGGACGAGCGACTGTGATGGGTGGATGGGCCCCCAGGCCAAGCTCCCGTCGTCCGCTGCGCTCCTGCCGCTGGTGGATGCGCAGGGCCGGGTCCGGGCGCAGCTGCTGATGGAAACCATCACCGTGGGCGGGCCCAGAATGGACGAAGGCACGATGCAGGTCGCGGACACGGCCACGGCGGTGAACCGTACGCCGCCAACGCCGGGAACGGTCGTGCGGCAGGTACGGGGCTACCTGGTGCTCCCCCAATAGGAACGCGCCGAGGGCGGGGCGCCCTGCCCTCGAGTGGGGTGACGAGCAGAGTCGCGGGTGCCCGGTCCTGCTGGGGCGACTGAAGTCGCGTCTGGAACATCACAAAGTCCGCCTTCGCGGACTGCACGCGTAGCCGGGTGCGCCTGGGCGAGAGGAGTTGCAAGTGCCACTTTCGCACTCTCGCACTCTCGCACTTTCGCACTTTCGCACTTTCGCACTTTCGCACTTTCGCACTTTCGCACTCTCGCACTCTCGCACTTTCGCACTCCGTTCGATCGTTCGCTCGCTTGACACAAAGCCAGCGTTTTCGGCACTTTCACCGCATGACCGCCGAAATCCAAGCCGCGCCCCACGCCGACCTGCTCACGGGCTTCCGCGCCGGGCAGCGTACCGCGCTCGCGCGCGCCATCTCCATCGTCGAAAACGGACGCGCGGGGTTCGAGCGCGTGCTTCACGACCTGCACGCCGACATGGGCCGCGCGCACCGCGTCGGCATCACCGGGCCTCCGGGCGCGGGCAAGTCCACGCTCACCTCCAAGCTGGCGCTTCACCTGCGCACGCTGGACGAGCGCATCGGCATCGTCGCGGTGGACCCGTCGTCGCCGTTCACGGGCGGGGCGCTGCTGGGCGACCGCATCCGGATGACCAACATCTCCACCGACCCGGGGATCTTCATCCGGTCGATGGCGACGCGAGGCCACCTGGGCGGGCTGGCGACCACCACCAAGGAAGTCGCCGACCTGCTGGACGCCTACGGCTACGACCGCGTGGTGCTGGAAACGGTGGGCGTGGGCCAGTCGGAGCTGGAGATCGCGGGGACGGCGGATACGTCGGTCGTGGTCCTGGTCCCGGAATCGGGAGACAGCATCCAGGCCATGAAGGCGGGATTGATGGAGGTGGCCGACATCTTCGTCATCAACAAGGCCGACCGCCCCGGGGCCGACCGCCTGGCGCAGGAGATCGAGGTGATGCTCCACATGCGCCTGGGCGACATGCCCACGAACGCGGGGCATCACGGCGTCAGCCTCAAGTCCGTGCAGAAGGCCGCGCGCGAAGGGGTGAAGGCCGCGGCCGAGCAGCACGGGGAATGGGCCATCCCCGTGCTCAAGACAGTCGCGCAGAGCGGAGAAGGGCTCGAGGAGCTGGCGCGAACGCTGGACCAGCATCGGGTGTATCTGCACGAGTCGGGCGAGCTGAGCCGACGCCGCCAGGCGCGCCTGGCGGAGCGGGTGCGCGCCGTGGTGGAGCGGCGGTTGCGTCGCCTGGCCTGGCAGCGGGGCCCGGGCGAGCACATCCTGGAGTCGCACCTCGCCGCGCTCGAAGGGGGAGAAGTGTCGCCGTACGCCGTCGCCGACCTCATCGTGAACCAACTGGGGCTGGGCCCCGCCGGAGGACCAACATGAGCACCGTCGAGCACAACGTCTCTCCCGACCTGGTCCGCGCCCTGGACGAAAAGGACCGCGAAATCGAGCGGCTGAAGGCCGATCTGGCCGCCTGGGAGGGCGCGTACGAGCGCACCGGCGCCCGCGACGCCTCGTTCACCACCGTGTCGGGCGTCGAGGTGGAGCCGCTGTACACGCCGCTCGACCGCCCGCGCCCCGCGCCCGAAGAAGCGGCGTACTACGCGGAGCGCATCGGCCTGCCGGGCGAGTACCCGTTCACCCGCGGGCCGTACGGCACGATGTACCGCACGCGGCTGTGGACCATGCGCCAGTTCGCCGGCTTCGGCACGGCCGAGGAGACGAACGAGCGCTACCACTTCCTGCTCAAGCGCGGGCAGACCGGGCTTTCGGTCGCGTTCGACTTTCCCACGCTGATGGGATACGACAGCGACCACCCGCGGTCGCTGGGCGAGGTGGGCAAGTGCGGCGTGGCCATCTCGTCGCTCGACGACATGGAAACGCTGTTTGACGGCATCCCGCTGGACAAGGTGTCCGTGTCGATGACCATCAACGGTCCGGCCATCATCCTGTTCTGCTTCTACGTGGTGGCGGCCGAGCGGCAGGGCGTGTCGTTCAGCCAGCTTCGCGGCACGGTGCAGAACGACATCCTCAAGGAGTACCAGGCCCAGCACGCCTGGGTGTACCCGCCCGAGCCGGCGCTGCGGCTGATCGAGGACATGTTCGAGTGGGCGTCGAAGGAAGCGCCCAAGTACAACCCCATCTCCATCAGCGGCTACCACATCCGCGAGGCGGGCTCCACCGCGGTGCAGGAGCTGGCGTACACGCTCAAGAACGGGCTGGAATACGTGCGCCGCGGCGTGGAGCGGGGGCTGGACGTGGACGACTTCGCGCCGCGCCTCTCCTTCTTCTGGGACGTCCACAACGACTTCTTCGAGGAAATCGCCAAGTTCCGCGCGGCCCGCCGCATCTGGGCGCGCCACCTGCGCGACGAGTTCGGCGCCAAGAACCCCGAGAGCTGGCGGCTGCGCACCCACGCGCAGACGGCGGGGGTGACGCTCACCGCGCAGCAGCCGGAAAACAACATCGTCCGCGTGGCCTACCAGGCCATGGCCGCGGTGCTGGGCGGCACGCAATCGCTGCACACCAATTCGATGGACGAGACGCTGGCCCTGCCGACGGAAAGGGCGGTGCAGGTGGCGCTGCGGACGCAGCAGATCCTGGCGTACGAGACGGGCGTTCCGAACACGATCGACCCGCTGGCCGGCTCGTACTACGTGGAGGCGCTCACCGACCAGATGGAGGCCGAGGCCGAGCGCATCTTCGCCGAGATCGACAAGCTGGGCGGCGTGGTGCCGGGCATCGAGGTGGGCTACTTCCAGCGCGAGATCGCCCGCAGCGCCTTCCGGCAGCAGCTGGAGATCGAGCGGGGGGAGCGCACCATCGTGGGCGTGAACGACTTCACGGTCGAAGGCGAGGAGCTGCAGATCCCGCTGCTCAAGATCACCGAAGAAGCCGAGCTGCGTCAGCGCGAGCGGATGGCCGCCATGCGCCAGCGCCGCGACCAGGCGCAGGTAGATGCCGCCCTGGAGCACCTGAAGCAGGTGGCGCGCACCACCGAGAACGTGGTTCCGGCCATGCTCGACGCCGTCCGCGCCTACGCCACGCTGTACGAGATCCGCGCGGCGATGGAAGAGGTCTTCGGCGCCTACCAGGAGCCGGTCTTCTTCTGATCGCGCCGGGCGAGACGGAGGTTGGAGACAGAGCCGGAGACGGGCGGACGCGCCGGGGTCGTGGCCAGTTCCAGTGGCCCACGGCCCTGACGACGTTCCGGCGCGTGCCATACACATTTTCAAGAGAGTTGCGATGCGGAAGGTTGCGATGCTGGTGGCGCTCGCGGTGTTCCTCGCGGGCTGCGGAGACGGCGGTACCGGCCCCGGGGACGGGCTCACCGGGCGCTACACGCTGAAGACGGCGGCGGGGATCAGCATCCCCGGCGTTTATGGCGACAACGGCGTATACAGGTGGGAGATCCTGGCCGGCCGGGTGCGGATCAACCGCGACAGCTCGTTCACCTTCGTCCTCGACAACCGCGAGACGGCGGGCTCCATCGTCGAACTCAGCCAGTTGGAGGAGAAAGGCGTGGTCCGGGCCACCGGCGCGAACCTGGAATTCCGCGCGGCGGACGACGGCAGGCTGAGGATGAGGGGTTCCATTTCCGGGGACACGCTTACGGTGATGTATTCCGCGGCACCGTTCGTATTCCTGCGTGACTGAGTTCCCGCGCCGCGGGCGGCCCAGCCTTCACGCCGCCCCGCGCGGGAGCTCCGGGGCCCCTTGACGTACCCCAGCAATCGCCTTACTTTTCCCGGTCTGTCGCACAACCGCGTGTTGGCGACGGCGGGGAGCCCGTGCTCCTCGCCTGCTTTTTTCGTCCATTGTACAGGTTCTTCTTCCAGTATGCCGACGATCAACCAGCTGGTCCGCCACGGGCGGCAGACGCTCATCAACAAGAGCAAGTCGCCCGCGATGCGCAACAACCCGCAGAAGCGCGGGGTGTGCACGCGCGTGTACACCACGACCCCGAAGAAGCCCAACTCGGCCCTCCGGAAGGTCGCGCGTGTGCGTCTGACCAACGGGTTCGAGGTCACGGCCTACATCCCGGGCGAGGGGCACAACCTGCAGGAGCACAGCATCGTGCTCATCCGTGGCGGCCGCGTGAAGGACCTTCCGGGCGTCCGCTACCACATCATCCGGGGAACGCTCGACGCGTCCGGAGTCAACGACCGCCGCCAGAGCCGTTCCAAGTACGGTGCCAAGCGGCCCAAGCCGGGCCAGCCCGCCGGCAAGGGCGCTCCGGCCGGCAAGGGCGGCAAGGGGAAGAGATAAGCCATGAGCCGCCGCACACGCGCCGTCAAGCGCCCCATCATCCCGGATCCGGTCTACGGCTCGGACTCGGTGACCAAGTTCGTCAACACGCTGATGCTCGACGGCAAGAAGAGCACGGCCGAGAGCATCTTCTACAACGCCATGAAGACGCTCGAGGAGCGTTCCGGCCAGCCCGCCGAAACGGTCTTCAAGACGGCGCTGAACAACGCCAAGCCGGTCCTGGAAGTGAAGAGCCGCCGCGTGGGCGGCGCCACCTACCAGGTGCCCGTCGAGGTTCGCCCTGAGCGCCGCACCGCGTTGGCCATGCGCTGGCTGGTGGGCTACGCCCGGGCCCGCGGCGAAAAGACCATGGCCGACCGCCTGGCCGCCGAGCTTCTGGCCGCGTCCCGCAACGAGGGCGCGACCATCAAGAAGAAGGACGACACGCACCGCATGGCCGAATCCAACAAGGCGTTCGCCCACTATCGCTGGTAAAGGCAGGCCGGGCGCTTGCCCGGCTGAATTGATCGATCAGGAAGCCGCGGCGGCGCGAAGGGCGAAACTGCCCTTTGCGCCCCGTGTTTTCCGCTACCGATAGACGAAA
>NZ_DATBNB010000410.1 GCF_036554565.1 Longimicrobium sp.
CGCGGGAGAGAGGGGAACTTGGGTCGAGGTTCGACAGGGCGCGGCTCTGCCTCTGGGAGCCCCCTCCCCCCGGCCCCCTTCCCCCGCTGCGCAGGGGAGGGGGAGACCGGAATCGCGCCTCGGCTGGCCCCGCGCACCCGACTGCGCGTGCAGTCCGCGCAGGCGGACTTTGGGCCGTTGTTGCCGCGAATTCATTCGCCCCAGCGGGCCCGGCCCCGCGCCTCCCTGCCCGATATCGCACCTCAATCCCGAAGTGTACCCCCTCTCCCACGCTGTTTGTGGGAGAGGGTGGACGAGGCTAAGCGAGGACGGGTGAGGGCCCCACGGCAGCCGAGGCCTCGGCGACGGTGATCGCTGCCGCGCCGTGGCTCAGAGGCATCCGCCGCTAGATCCTTCGGCCGGGGGCGCCGGCCCGTGCGCCCAGGCTTGCCTCAACGCACCGATCCCCGCCCTCAGGTGCTGAAGTACTTCGCCGCCGGGTGGTGCACCACCAGCGCGGCGGTGGACTGCTCCGGGTCCAGCTGGAACCCGGCCGTCAGCCCCACGCCGATCTTTTCCTTCACCGGCAGCAGGCGGAACAGCACCTCGTGCTGCTCCACGTCGGGGCACGCGGGGTAGCCCCACGAATAGCGCAGCCCCCGGCTTCCCTCCATCCCCAGCTCCCGGCGCACGAGCCGGTTCACGTACTCGGCCGTGCCCTCGGCCGTCTGCACGCTGAAGCCGTGCAGGAAGTACCCCTCGCTGTAGTCGCCGCCCTGCGTGCGCCGCTCGATGAACTCGGCGGCCTTGTCGCCGCTCGTCACCACCTGCAGCGGCAGCACGTCCTTCGGACCCTCGCCGTTCAGCGGGCGGAAGTAGTCGGCCAGGCACAGCTGCTCGCGGTCTTCCTGCCGCGGAAAGCTGAAGCGCCCGATCTCCTTCGTCCGGTCGGACGGATCGAACACCACCACGTCGTCGCCGTCGCGCCCCGCCGGGAAGTAGCCGTAGATGGCCCGCGGCCGCAGCCACCCCTGCGTGCGCGCCTCGCGGGTGTAGCGCGCCAGGCGCGGCTCGAAGTCGTCCTTCACCACTCGGTCCCACTCGTCGCCCTTCAGGTTGCGGGCGCCCCACTGCATGCGGTACAGCGTGTTCAGGTCGATGCACTCCACCACGTCGTCCACGGGGATCTTGTCGAGCACCTTCCATCCCCAGAACGGCGGCGCCGGCACGTCGGCCTCGGGCATGGCGTTCTCGCGGCTGGCGGGGCGCTGGTCCTTCGCCGACGCCTTGCGCTCCTCGTACTCGCGCTGGCGCCGCACCATCTCCTCGTTGTGCGCGCTGACGAACTCCCGCCCGTCTTCCGCCATCAGGCGGTCCATCGTCGCCAGCCCCTCGAAGGCGTCCTTGCAGTAGAACATCCCAGACGCGTACGGCTGCTCGCCGATCAGCGACGCGCTGCGCACGAAGCTGGGGTTGATGGCCGCGCCGCCGACGAGAAGCGGGTAGCTCAGCCCGCGCTTCGACAGCTCCTGCGCCGCCAGCGGCATCTGCTTGGAGGTAGACACCAGCAGCGCTGAGAGGCCGATGGCGTCCGCACCCACCTCCTGCGCCTTTTCGATGATGGTGTTCACCGGCACCTGCTTGCCCAGGTCGAACACGGTGTAGCCGTTGTTCGAGAGGATCGTGTTGACGAGCGACTTGCCGATGTCGTGCACGTCGCCGTACACCGTGGCGAGGACCACCTTCCCCTTGGTGTAGCCTTCCTTGCGCTCCAGGAACTGCTCCAGGTGCTTCACCGCACGCTTCATGACCTCGGCGCTCTGGAGCACGAACGGCAGAATGAGCTCGCCGGCGCCGAACTTGTCGCCGACCTCCTTCATCGCCGGGAGCAGCACCTCGTTGAGCACCTGCACCGGGCGCTCGCGCACGCCGGCCGCGTCCAGCCGCTCCTCGATGCCGTCCTTCTTCCGGTGCAGGATCATCCAGTGGACCGCCTGCTCCGGCGTCATGCCCGCGGTCGGGTCCGCCTTCTCTGCTCCCTGGTCCTTGCTCCCGACTCCCTCCTTCTCGAAG
>NZ_DATBNB010000411.1 GCF_036554565.1 Longimicrobium sp.
CTCGATACGGGGAAACGGGCCCTGCTTGTAGCCCTCGATCAGCACCAGGTCGTAGCCGCGCCCGGTGTAGAAGTCGCGCACGAGCTGCCGCGGATCGGGCTCGCCGTCCATCCGCATCACCATCGCGATCTTTCCCTCGCCGGCCATGATCGTCGATTCGGCCTCGCCCTCGTTGAAGTGCCGCCAGCTGTCGCGCCCGGGCTGGTCGGTTTCGAACGCGTGATGCCCGTGCTTGATGGAGGCCACGCGATATCCCCGGCGCTTCAATTCGGCCAGGAGGGCGACCGCGAGCGTGGTCTTGCCGCTGTTCTTCTTCCCGACGATGCACACCGCCGGTGGCGGCTCGGGGCTGGCGATGCGCTCGGCCGCGCGAAGGTCGTCCACCGTGTTTATGTTGAGGAAGAGGATAGCCGGATCGCCGATGCGCCGAACTTCATCGATCGGGACCCGGTCCGCGCGAACGCGGTCGGCGAGGCGGAATGCCTGCCGCTCGCCATCCGCCAGCATGCGGTCGATCTCGGGGAGACAGCGGACGCAATACCAGGCGCACAGCGGCTCGATCCCACGCCGTCCGCCGCTCTCCGGGACGACCGCGTCCACATCATCCGATCCAGCGCGATCCGCCACCGTCCGCAGCAGGTTGGCACTGACGAACGGCATGTCGCAGGCGACGACCAGCGCGCCCGTGCGTCCCCTCTCTATCGCCCAGCGCAGCGCCGTGCGGATGCCGCCGAGCGCGCCCAAGCCGGGGACGTCGTCCGCGCGGATGGGCAGGTCGAGATCTGCGAAGAGCGAGGCATCGTTGGCGATGATCACCACGGAATCTGCCACCCGCGACAGCGCGTCCACCGCGCGGTCGATGATCCGCCGTCCACCCACTGACGCCAGCGCCTTCGGTGCGCCGAAGCGGCGGCTGGCGCCACCCGCCAGGATCGCGCCCAGCGGGGCGGTGGAGGGGAGTGCGCCGGAGTCCGTCATCGCGTGCCGAAAGAGTGGAACTGCCTGGCCCGAAGCTACCGGCGCGGAGGCGCCGGAACAACCCGGAAGTCGGAACGCGTCTTGCGCGCCGGGCGCCCGACGAGCGGGATGGGACGGAACGCGAACGGGGAGGCTGAGGATGAGGGGATACGACGCGTACCGCGGTGGATGGCAGGGCGGCCCGCGGCCGATGGGCGGATACGACCGCGGCTGGCGCCCGCGCGGGCCCATGCACGGCGCGCCGTGGGGCGGCGTCGGCGGCCCGTTCGGGCGCGGGGGGTTCGACCGGTACGACCGCGGGATCTACGGCGATGCGTATCCCGGCTTCGGCGGCGTTCCGGGCGGCGGGCGCCCCCGCGGCTACGATGCGGGCGGGGGATACGCGCCGGGTCGTCCGCCCATGCAGCGCGGCTGGGGCGGCTATGCCGAGGACTACGGCGACGAGGGCGGATACGCGCGGGTGCCGTTCCTGCCCGACCGCGCCTACCAGCGCCATCCGGAGCTGAACCAGCGGCCGGAGCGCGGGCCGCGGTACGGCTACGAGGTGGACGACACGGACCTGGAGATGGACGACGGCGAAATCCTGGCCGCCGTCCGCCAGCGCCTGTACGAAGACGTGTGGGTGGACGTGGACCGCCTCGGCGTGGAGGTGGAGGACGGCATCGTCACGCTGACGGGCGAGGTGGACGACTTCCTGGAAGCGCGCTACGCCTGGGACGACGCGTGGGAAACCATGGGTGTGCGCGGCGTGATCAACCACATCCGCGTGCGCCTGGACGAAGCCGGCCCCGCGCACGGCGACTTGCTCCCGCAGAGCACGCACGGATCGTCGTCCGAGCCGAGTGCGTGAGGGGATAGTGCGTGATTGCGAAAGTGCGAAAGTGCGAAAGTGCGAAAGTGCGAAAGTGCGAAAGTGCGAAAGTGCGAAAGTGCGAAAGTGCGAAAGTGCGAAAGTGCGAAAGTGCGAAAGAGCGAAAGTGCGAAAGTGCG
>NZ_DATBNB010000412.1 GCF_036554565.1 Longimicrobium sp.
GCGCTGGCGGACGAGGGCGGGGACCCGGTGGAGGTCGCGGTGGACCCGGCCGGGCTGGCGTACGTCATCTACACCTCCGGCTCCACCGGCCGCCCCAAGGGGGTGCTGGTGCCGCACCGGGGGCTGTGCAACGTGGCGGCCGCGCAGCAGCGCGTGTTCGGCGTGGGGCCGGAGGACCGGGTGCTGCAGTTCGCCTCGCTCAGCTTCGACGCGGCCGCCTTCGAGCTGGTGATGGCGCTGGCGTCGGGCGCCGCGCTCTGCGTCGCCCCGCGCGACGAGCTTCTTCCCGGGCCCGGGCTGCTGGCGCTGCTGCGCCGGCACGCGGTTACGACGGTCACGCTTCCTCCGTCGGCCCTGGCGGCGCTCCCGGTAGAGGAGCTGCCCGCGCTGCGCACCATCACGGTGGCAGGCGAGGCACTGCCGGCCGAGCTCGTGGAGCGCTGGGGCACGCGGCACCGGCTGTGGAACCTGTACGGGCCCACCGAGGCCACCATCTGGAGCACGGCGGCGGCGTGCGCCGACCCGGCGAGCAAGCCGGACATCGGCGCGCCCATCGCCAACGTGCGTGCGTACGTCCTGGACGCCGCGCTCCAGCCGCTGCCCGTGGGCGTCCCCGGCGAATTGTACGTGGGCGGGGCAGGGGTGGCGCGGGGCTACCTGGGCCGGCCGGGGCTCACGGCGGAGCGCTTCGTCCCCGACCCGTTCTCGGCCGAAGGTGGCGCGCGGCTGTACCGCACGGGCGACCGCGCGCGCTGGCTGGCGGACGGGCGGCTGGATTTCGCCGGCCGGGTGGACCACCAGGTGAAGGTGCGCGGCTTCCGCATCGAGCCGGGCGAGATCGAGGCGCGGCTGGCGGAGCATCCGGGCGTGCGCGAGGCCGTGGTCCTGGCGCGCGAAGACGAGCCGGGCGAGAAGCGGCTGGTGGCGTACGTGGTGGGCCACGCGGCGCCCGGGGCCGACGTGCTCCGGGCGCACCTGGGCGAAACGCTCCCCGAGTACATGGTGCCGGCGGCCTACGTGCACCTGGACGCGCTGCCGCTCACCCCCAACGGCAAGGTGGACCGCAAGGCGCTGCCGTCGCCCGAGGGCGAGGCGTTCGCGCGGGGCGGCTACGAGGCGCCGGTGGGCGCGGCCGAGCAGGCGCTGGCGGAGGTCTGGAGCGAGGTGCTGGGCGTTGAGCAGGTGAGCCGCCGCGACGACTTCTTCGAGCTGGGGGGCCACTCCCTGCTCGTGGTGCTGGCGGTTTCGCGCATCCAGCAGGTGCTGGGCGTGGAGGTGGAGCCGGGGCAGGTGTTCGAGCACCCGGTGCTCAAGGACCTGGCGGAGGCGCTCGGCGGGGCCGGGGACGCGGAGGCGCTGCCGCCGATCGAGCCGGTGGACCGCGGCGGGCACCTTCCGCTCTCCTTCGCGCAGCAGCGCCTGTGGTTCCTGGAGCAGATGGGCGGCCTGGGAAGCGCCTACCACGCGCCCCTGCGGCTGCCGCTGCGCGGCACGCTGGACCGGGAAGCGCTGGCGCGCGCGCTGGACGGCATCGTGGCCCGCCACGAGGCCCTGCGCACCACCTTCACCGAGGTGGACGGCGCCCCGGAGCAGCGCATCGCCCCCGGCGAGGTGGGGTTCCACCTGGCGGAGGACGACCTGGCGGGGCGCCCGGAGGCGGAGCTGCAGCGCGTGATGGCGGAGGAGGCGAGCGCGCCCTTCGACCTGCGGCGCGGCCCCCTCGTCCGCGGCCGCCTGGTGCGCGTGGCGGACGACGAGCACGTGCTGCTGCTGACCATGCACCACATCGTCACCGACGGGTGGTCGCTGGGCGTGCTCCTGGACGAGCTTTCGGCGCTGTACGCCGCCCATCGAGAGGGCCGCGATGCGCGGCTCGCCCCGCTCCCCGTGCAGTACGCCGACTACGCGGCGTGGCAGCGGCGCTGGGTGGAGGGCGACATCCTGCGGGAGCAGGCGGAGTACTGGACGCGGACGCTCGCCGGCGCCCCCCGGCTCCTGGAGCTGCCCACGGACCACCCGCGGCCGGCGGAAATGGAGCACGCGGGGGCGGCGCTCCTGCTGGAACTGGACGCGGAGCTCACGGCGGGGCTCAAGGCCCTGTCGCGCCGGCACGAGACCACGCTGTACATGACGCTGCTGGCCGCGTGGGCCGCCGTGCTGGGCCGGCTTTCGGGGCAGGACGACGTGGTGATCGGCACGCCCACGGCCGGCCGCGGGCGCCCGGAGATCGAGGGGCTGATCGGGTTCTTCGTCAACACGCTGGCGCTGCGCGTGGACCTGTCCGGCGCGCCGACGGTCGCCGGGCTGCTGGAGCAGGTGAAGGAGCGGACCCTCCAGGGGCAGCGCCACCAGGACATCCCCTTCGAGCAGGTGGTGGAGCTGGTGCAGCCCGAGCGGAGCATGGCCTACAGCCCGCTCTTCCAGGTGATGCTCGACTGGCGGAACGCACCTCGCGACCTGGTGCTGCCTGGGCTGCAGCCGGGGCGTGCGGAGAGCGTGGAACGGGACACGGCCAAGCGCGACCTGTCGCTCTCGCTGTGGGAGTGGGACGGGCGCATCGCCGGGAGACTCACCTACGCGACGTCGCTGTTCGAGCGCGAAACGGTGGAGCGCTGGGTGGGCTACCTGCGGCGCGTGCTGCAGGAGATGGTGGCCGACGAGTCGCGCGAGGTTGCGGCGCTGGCGCTGATGCCGGAGAGCGAGCGCGCGCTGGTGGTGGACGCGTGGAACCGCACCGACGAGCCCTTCACCGACCTGGTCCTCATCCACCGCCACTTCGAGGCGCAGGTTGCGCGCGCGCCCGGCGCCACCGCGGTGGAGTTCGGCGGTGAGTCGCTCACCTACGCCGAGCTGGATGCGCGGGCCAACCGCCTGGCGCACCGGCTGGTGGAGATGGGGGTGCGCCCGGAGACGCGGGTGGCGCTCTGCATGGAGCCGTGCAGCGGGGCCATCGCCGGCCTGCTGGGGGTGATGAAGGCGGGCGGGGCCTACGTGCCCCTGGACCCGGCGGCGCCAGACGAGCGCACCGCGTTCATGGTGGCCGAGTCGGGCGCCCACATCGTGCTCGCCGACGCGGCGAGCGCCGCGCGCCCCTGGGCCGCGGGATACGACGTGCTGGTCGTCGGCCCCGGGCTGGACGCGGAGCTGGAGCGTTATCCCGCCACGCCGCCCGCGGTGCAGATCGGGCCGCGCCACCTAGCGTACGTGCTGTATACCTCCGGCTCTACCGGGGTGCCCAAGGGGGTTCTGGTGGAGCACGGCGGCGTGTGCAACACCATCGCTACCTTCTCCCGCCTGTACGAGAACGGGCCGGCTTCACGGGTGCTCCTTTTCGCGCCGCTGCACTTCGACGCCTCGGTGCTCGACGTGTTCACCGCGCTGGCCAACGGCGGCACGCTGATCGTGGCCCCGCGCGAGGAGACGATCCCCGGCGACGAGCTGACGGGGCTGATGGCCCGCAAGCGGGTGACCCACGCCAAGTTCACCCCCAGCGCGCTGGCGGCCACCCCGTGGGCCCACCTCCCGGAGCTGGAGGTGGTGATCCTGGGCGGGGAGATCTGCTCGGCCGAGCTGGTGGCGCGCTGGGCTCCGGGCCGCCGCTTCTTCAACGGCTGGGGCCCCACCGAGGTCAGCGTCCGCTCCACGGCCTTCCAGGCCACGGACGGCACCTTCCCGCCGCCGATCGGGCGGCCGCTGGGGAACGTGACGCACTACGTGCTGGACCCAGCGGGACGGCCCGTTCCCATCGGCGTTCCGGGCGAGATCTACGTGGGCGGCGCCGGCGTCACCCGCGGCTACCTGGGGCGGCCGGCGCTCACCGCCGAGCGCTACGTGCCCGACCCCTTCGCCCGGCACCCCGGCGCGCGGATGTACCGCACCGGCGACAAGGTGCGCTGGCGTTCCGACGGAATGCTGGACTTCGTCGCCCGGATGGACGGGCAGGTGAAGGTGCGCGGCTTCCGCATCGAGCTGGGCGAGATCGAGGCGGTGCTGCGCCGGCACGACGACGTTTCCGACTGCGTGGTGATGGTGCGCGAGGACGTGCCCGGCGACCAGCGGATCGTGGCGTACGTGGTGGGCGGCGCCGGGGCCGACGAGCTGCGCGAGCACGTGCGGCGCACCCTGCCGGAGTACATGGTCCCGGCCGCGTTCGTCTTCGTGGACGCGTTCCCGCTGTCGCCCAACGGCAAGCTGGACCGCAAGGCGCTCCCGGCGCCGGAGTACGGGGCGGCGGAGGAGTCGTACGTGGCACCGCGCACGCCCACGGAGGAGGTGGTGGCGGGGATCTGGGCCGAGGTGCTGGGCGTGGAGCGGGTGGGCGCGGACGACCAGTTCTTCGAGCTGGGCGGGCACTCGCTGGTCGCCACCCGCGTCGCCGCGCGCGTCCGCGGAGTCTTCGGCATCGAGCTGCCGCTGCGCACCGTCTTCGAGCGCTCGGTCCTTTCCGATCTCTCGGCCGAGATCGACCGCCTGCGCGGCACCGGCGCGGCGTCCAGCGAGGGCGCCATCGCCCCCGTGGCGCGCGAGGGCGACCTGCCGGTGACCTTCGCGCAGGAGCGGATGTGGTTCGTGGACGCGCTGGACCCGGGAAGCCCGGTCTATGCGATTCCCTTCTCGTACCACGTCGCGGGCCGCCTGGACCTGGACGCGCTCCGCCGCGCGCTGGCCGAGCTGGTGCGCCGCCACGAGCCGCTGCGCACCACGCTCCCGGCCGTGGACGGCGTCCCCGTGCAGCGCATCGCCCCGGCGCCGGCCGAGTTCGACCTGCCCGTGGCCGACCTGCGGCAGCTGCCCCGGGAGGAGCGGCGCGTGGAGGCCGACCGCCTGGCGGCCGAAGCCAAGCTGCACCGCTTCGACCTGGCGCGCGGGCCGCTCTTCCGCGCGTCCCTCGTCCGCGTGGCCAACGACGAGCACCGCCTTCTCCTGAACCTTCACCACGCGATCGGCGACGGGTGGTCGCTGGGGGTGCTGCGCGAGGAGCTTTCCGCTCTCTACGGCGCGTTCTCGCGCGGCGAAGCGTCGCCGTTGCCGGAGCCCGTGCTGCAGTACGCGGACTACGCGGCGTGGCAGCGCGAGTGCCTGTCCGGCGCCGCGCTGGAGCGGCAGGTGGAGTTCTGGCGGCAGGCGCTGGACGGCGCCCCGGCACTGCTGGAGCTGCCGACGGACCGTCCCCGCCCGCCGGTGGAATCGCACCGCGGCGCGCTGGAGCGCCTGGTCATCTCGTCCGCCCTGGCGGGGGAGGTGAACGCGCTGGCCCGCCGCGAAGGCGCCACGCTGTTCATGGTGCTCCTGGCCGCGCTGGACGTGGTGCTCGGACGTCTGGCCGGGCAGGAGGACGTGGTCGTCGGGACTCCGATCGCCGGGCGGACGCGGGCGGAGACGGACCGGATGGTGGGGCTGTTCCTCAACTCGCTGGCGCTGCGGACCGACCTTTCGGGCGATCCGAGCTTCCGCGAGCTGCTGGGGCGCGTGCGCGAGACCACGCTGTCGGCGTACGCGCACCAGGAGATCCCTTTCGAGCGGGTGCTGGAGGAGGTGCGTCCGGAGCGCAGCATGGCGCACGCACCCGTGTTCCAGGTGATGCTCAACCTGGCCAACTTCCAGCGCGGCGCCCTGCGCGGCGACGGCCTGGAGGTCGCGGAGGCCGAGGCCGGCTCGCTCGGCGAGGTAGCCAGCAAGTTCGACCTCACCCTGTACGTCCGGGAGCGGGACGGGGGGATTCACGTTGCCCTCGTCTACGCCGCCGACCTGTTCGACGCGCCGCGGATGCGCGGCCTGCTGGCGCAGCTGGAAGGCGTGCTCCGCCAGGCCGCGGCCGCGCCGGAAACCCGCGTGGGCGCGTTGTCGCTGGCGACGGAAGCGGCACGCGGCGTTCTTCCCGACCCGGCCCGGCCGATCGAGGCCGAGGCCTGGCGCGGGGCCGTGCACGAGACGTTCGCCGCCCACGTCGTCCAGTCCCCCGATGCCCCGGCGGTTGCCGATGCGGCCGGAACCTGGACGTACGCCGAGCTGGACGCGGCTGCCAACCGCATCGCGCACCGGCTGATCGAGGGCGGGGTGCGGCCGGGCGACGTGGTGGCCGTCTACGCCCACCGCTCGGCGGCGCTCGTGCGGGCGCTACTGGGCGCGTGGAAGGCGGGTGCGGCCTTCGCGATCCTCGATCCCGCGTATCCGGCCGCGCGCCT
>NZ_DATBNB010000413.1 GCF_036554565.1 Longimicrobium sp.
TCCCAAGAAGTACTGGGGCGGCGTACCCCAGAACCCGTATCCCCTGCTGCGGTAGCGCTGGATCGCTCGCTTCGGCCGGCGTGAATGCAACGGCGCCGCCGCTCCCTTCGTGGGGGCGGCGGCGCTTCGCCGTATTCCCGCGACGGGGGGAATTTCGAGCGACGGGACCGACAACGAATGCAGAGGTGGAGACGCACGCCGCCCTCTGCCGTCGTGTCGCGATCCCCGAACCCTCCGCAGAACGCATGTCAGATGATTTTCGCGCCGCGCTGATCGCCCACGCCAGGATCGCCATCGAACGATCCGGCCGCGCGGCCACAGAAGCCGCCACGAACCAGTACCTCGTCCTGCCCTTCATCCAGTTCCTCGGATACGACCCGCTGGACCCCGACGAGGTGGTGCCCGAGTCGCACGCGTCGTTCTCCGACAAGTTCAAGAACCGGGTGGATTACGCCATCTGCCAGGCCGGTACGCCGGTGATCGCCATCGAATGCAAGAAGGTCGGCGCGTTGAGCGAGGCGAACCGCGGGGAGCTGAAGGGCTACTTCAACGCCGTCCCCACGGTGAAGCTCGGGATCCTGACGGATGGCCTGGTCTACCAGCTCTATACCGACACGGGGCTGGAGAACATGATGGACGACCAGCCGTTCGCCATCCTGAACCTGGCCGACGTGGCGGAAGAGCGGGTGAGCGATACCGAGCTCGACGCGCTGCTCCGCGTGCGGAAGGGCACCTTCAACCCCGCCAACGTGGGGTCCGACGCCCGCCGCAAGATCTACGTGGGCGCGTACATGGACGCGCTCGACCACGCCCTGTCGGACCCGGACGAGCGCTTCGTGCGGACCCTTCTGGACATGGCCAGCATCGAGGGCCGGCGCACCACCAAGATGGTGGAGGAGCACGCACCCATCGTCCGCGAAGCCGCGCAGGCCCTGCTGGACCGGAAGATTCTCGCGCGCGTGGGCTTCGCCGAGCGGACGGACCTGGTACGCGTGCAGGACGTGGTCGCCACGCCCGTCGCGGCGGCGGAATCGCAGGACCCTGCGCCAGCCGCCACGAGCGGCACCGGCGTCGTGACCACGGAGGTGGAGCTGCGCGTGTGGGAGTACGTGCGCACCCGCCTGCCGTTCCTGATCGCGGGTGATGAAGAGCTGTTCGCGAAGCTCGGCAGCGTCTTGAGCGTGGATTACAAGACGGTCTACTGCGTCTTCTACAAGCAGGAGCGGAAGGGGAGGATCTTCAACTTCTGGGAGGGCCGCGGTTCCAAGCCGTACCGCTTCGAGTTCCCCGCGGCGGAGGGCAATGTCAGCGTCGAGACCGACAACCTCGCCGACATCGACGGGCACCTCCTCTCCACGTTCCGCCGCCGCGTCGAGGAGATGGGCTGACGGCGGGCGCGATACGAACGGTCGGAGCACTCTCTCTTAAATGGTTGATTTTATGGCATTCCGATTCAGAAAGAGCTTCAGGATCGCGCCGGGCGTGCGATTCAACGTGTCGAGCTCGGGCCTGAGTACCACGTTTGGGCCGCGCGGGATGAACGTCACCACCGGCCGGCGCGGCACCTTCCTTAACGCGGGAATCCCAGGCACCGGCGTAAGCGCGCGCGGGCGGCTGGGCGGCGGCGGCCACTCCTTCGCGGGTGGTGGCGATGACGGGAAGGCGAGCGGCTGCGGGTGCTTGGGAGCCGGTGTCGCGGGGTTCTTCCTGCTGGTGCTCGCCGGCATGTGCGGCGACGCCACCACACCCGATACGCCGTACGCCGTCCAAACGCCCGCGTACCTCCAGTCATCCTCGGCGTACTCGGGCAGCGACGACGAAGCGGCGTACACGGGCTCACGCGACGACTTCTACGTCCACGGCTCGATGAACGTAAGGTCGCAGCCGAACAAGCACGCCGCCGTGGTGCGCACGCTCTCTCGCGGCGACCGGGTTACGCTTGGGGCCAAGGATGCGAACGGCTGGGCGCCGCTGTTCGACTACGCGGGGAGGCAGACGGGGTTCGTGTACCGGGCCAGCGACCTCGTGCGAACCCAGGCGCCAAAGACGCGGTACTCGGCAACCGCCGGATCGTCCCGCCGTTCCAGCGCCGAATCGCGTGGGTACCACACGGGTCCGCGGGGCGGCTGCTACACCTTCAGCGCATCCGGACGCAAGCGGTACGTAGATCGCTCGCTCTGCCGTTGAGCATTTCGCATAGGGTCCCCAATGGCGCGGGCGCCAGACATCTGGTGTCGCCAGTTACTCGGCGTTATCGTTCCAGCCTCCGCTTATGCCTTTCACGCTCCGAACGTTCCGATCCGATTCGGTCAGGGAGCGTTCCGCACGATTGCGCTCTGCAGTCCAATCATCGAAGGTCCAGAATGCGCGCGTACGTAGTCACTGCTCTCCTCGCCGTGCCCCTGCTGGCCGCCAGCGCGCCCCAGCAGCGATGCCACCCGTCGTACCCCGATTTCTGCATCGCGCCGCCGCCTCCAGATCTGGACTGCCCCCAGGTCCACGGGCGGAAGCCATTCACCGTCCGACACGACGTGCGCAACCCGGACCCTCACCGATTCGATCGCGACAAGGACGGCCGTGCCTGTGAGCCACGGCCGAGGCACTGACGTCCTCTTTGTTTCCCCTGAACTCCTCCCATAAGCATGACAAAGTACGACCGCTCCCTTCTTCAGCGTCAGGCAGACGAACTGTACGCCCAAGCGGACAACCTGGTGATGAACACTGCCATTGGCACAGCAATCATGGTTGGGGCGATCGGCGGCGCGATGGGTTACATCGCCGCGGAATTTGTCGGCCAGTCGCTGGAAGGAACCGTGTTGCTCGGGATCATCGTTGGCGGGCTGTTCGGATTCGCGGTGGGCTGGTCCAGCGGAGAGCAGCAAGTGTTCAAGCTGCGGCTGGAAGCGCAGGGAATCCTCTGCCGGATGATGATCGAGAAGAATACGGCCGATCTGCTGGCCCTTGCACGCGAGCAGAACCGCCCCGCCGCAGGCACCGTACCGGTCGAGGCTGGAACGCTGCAGGTTTATCCCCATCCCTGACCTGTTCGTGCGGCGGCTACGTGCAGTCCCGGTGGAAGATGACCGCCGAGAAGTCCCGCATCAGCAGGTCGCGGCGCCGGATCATGAACACAGCTTCGCCGCGGTCTCCCCACATGATGTTGCGGTCCGACGTGAGCCGCAGCAGCGTGCGATCGTAATCGTCATAACGGCCGGGCGCGCGAAAGTCGCATTGCGTATTGACTGGGTGACCGCCCAGCTCGATCGGCGCCACTGGCACCCATGGCCCTGCCCGCTTCATATTGCGATCGATCCCATTCGGCACAGGGACCGTCACCCCGGAGAATCGCATCATGAAGTTGCGCAATGCACTCGTGCTCGGCCTGCTGCTTCCCGCGGCCCCGCTCTGGGCCCAGCAGCCCGACGACCCGTTCCAGTGGCTGGAAGACGTAGAGGGCGCCCGGTCGATGGAGTGGGTGCAGGCCCACAACCGCGCCACGACCGACGAGCTGGAGCAGCACCCCGCCTACCGTCCCATCTACGACCGCACGCTGCAGATCCTGAACTCGCGCGAGCGCATCGCCTTTCCCGACGTGCGCGGCGAGTGGATCTACAACTTCTGGCAGGACCAGGAGAAGCCGCGCGGCGTGTGGCGCCGCACGCGCTGGGACAGCTACCTGAGCGCCACGCCGCAGTGGGAAACGGTGCTGGACGTGGACTCGCTTTCCCGTGCCGAGTCGGTGCCCTGGTCGTGGGCCGGCGCGAGCTGCCTGGAGCCGCAGGAGCGCCTGTGCCTGGTGCGCCTGTCGCGCGGCGGCGCCGACGCCGTGCAGGTGCGCGAGTTCGACACGCACGCCAAGCGCTTCGTGGAGGGCGGATTCTTCCTTCCCGAAGCGAAGCAGAGCATCGCCTGGCGCGGCGCCGACGCGCTGATCGTGGCGCGCGACTTCGGCGAGGGGACGATGACCACCTCCGGGTATCCGCGCAGCGTACGCCTGTGGCGCCGCGGCACGCCGCTGCAGTCCGCCGCCACGCTGATGGAGGTGCCGTCCACGGACATGGGCGTGTGGGCCGCGTCCATCCGCACGGCCGACCGCACCTGGTACGCCGTATCGCACCGCCCCAGCTTCTTCGAGGGCACCATGCACCTGCTGCAGGGTGACCGGCTGGTGAAGCTGGACCTGCCGCTGGACGCCGACATGTCGCTGGTGCGCGACCAGATGGCGGTGTACCTGCGCTCGCCCTGGCAGGTGGGCGGCACCACGCACCCGGCCGGGTCGCTCATCGCCATGCCCATCGAGCGCTTCCTCGCCGGGCAGCGCAACTTCCAG
>NZ_DATBNB010000414.1 GCF_036554565.1 Longimicrobium sp.
CGGTGCGGTGACGGGCGCGATGGCGACGCGCGCCGGCGTCCTGTCGCCGTCCAGCGTGGGGATAGCGACGGCGGCGGCGAGCGCGCACAGGCCGCCGGCCAGCGCGTACGCGGGGCGGAAGGTCAGGCGCAGCGGGCGCGGGTTCCACAGCCAGTCCGTGACGGTGCGCCAGCCGCGGCTGGGCACGTGCTCCGGGAGTGCGTCCATCACGCGCGCGGCCAGGTCGGGCGCGGGCGTGGAGCGCACGTGCGCGGCGGCGCGGTCCAGCAGCGCGCGCAGTTCGTCGGCACGCGCGCGATCGCCGGGCGTCAGGTCGGCGCCGGAGCGGCTGCCGTCGAGGTAGTCGTGTATGTTGTTCATGGTGCTCACCATCCAATGCTGCTCCGCGGGTGCGGTGCAGTACGTAGACGATCCGCCACACCCCACGTCACAAACCGCGCCGGGTCGATTCGGTCCCGCGCGGTCCCGGCCCCACTCCCAGCCGAGCCAGCCCGGTGCGCTGCCTGACGAGCGTCGGGGTGGTTCGATCGGTCCCGGCGCAGTCCCCGGGTGCCCCCCATCCCCAGCCCTTCCCCCGCAAACTGCGCGGGGGAAGGGAGCCAGCCCGGTGCGCTGCGGATCGCCCGGCGCCGCCACGGCCTGTCATCCTGAGGCCCAGGCGCGCTTGACCATCCCGCACTCCATTCCTCGCGGGCCGAAGGATCTCGCCGAGGGAACGTAACAGCCCGGGCGCGGCAGCGGTCACGGAGGCGTGGGCCTCGGCCTCGCTCGGGTGTGTGGCGCTTCGATCGATCCGGCGCAGTCCCCGGCTGCCCTCACCCCCCGGCCCCTCTCCCGCAAGCGGGAGAGGGGAGAATTCGATTGCGCTTCGGCTGGCCACCCGCAGTCGAATTCTCCCTTTCCCCTGCGAAGCGGGGGAGAGGGCCGGGGAGAGAGGGCTGCCGCGGCATGCACGGGCAGTCCGTGCAACCCCGCCGAAGTTTCCCCCCTCCCCGCACGCAGTTTGTGCGGGGAGGGGCCGGGGGAGGGGCATCCCTGATCGACTGTACCGCTCCATGCGCCGGATGTTCATCCCCACCGGGCGCGCTGCTTGCAAACGGCGGCGCGCACGAGTGCGTTTCCCGAACAAGTGGACCATGCCTGCGACGACGACGTTGGACCTGCACGTGGATGAGCTTGCGGCCCGGCTGGGGGCGGACCGCCTGGAGCGCGACGTTCCGCTGGCGCCGCACACCACCTTCAAGATCGGCGGCCCGGCGGACCTGATGTTCCGGGCGCTGACCCCCGACGAGCTGGCGCAGGCGGTGCTGGCCGCGCGGGAGCTGGAGATCCCCTTCTTCCTGCTGGGGCTGGGCGCCAACATCCTGGTGGGCGACGGCGGGTTTCGCGGGCTGGTGATCAAGAACGACGTGCAGACCATCGACTGGCTCGACGACACGCGGGTCAAGGCGGGGTCGGGGGTCAAGATCTACCACGACCTGATCCAGATGACGGTGGCGCGCGGGCTGGGGGGGCTGCAGCACTACGTGGGCATTCCCAGCACGGTGGGCGGAGCGGTGTGGCAGAACCTGCACTTCCTGTCGCCGCCGCCGGAGCGCGAGCGCACGATGTTCATCGAGGAGGTGGTGGAGGGCGCCACCATCCTGTCGGAAGAGGGCGAGGTGCGCGAGGTGGACCTGGACTACTTCCAGTTCGGGTACGACTACAGCATCCTGCACGACCGCAAGGACGTGGTGCTCGACGTCACCTTTCGCCTGGAGCCCACGGACCGGCAGGTGATGCGCGACACCATCCGCGAAAACCTGATGTGGCGCGACGACCGGCATCCCGACCTGTGGCTGTATCCCAGCGCGGGGAGCATCTTCCAGAAGCTGGAGGGAGTGGGCGCCGGGCGGCTGATCGACCAGTGCGGCCTGAAGGGGCACGTGCTGGGCAACGCGCAGATCTTTCCCAAGCACGCCAACATCATCGTGAACCTGGGCGGCGCCACGAGCGCCGACGTCCGCGCACTCATCGACCTCGCGCAGACGACCGTGAAGCGTGAGCTTGGCTACGAGCTGAAGACGGAGATCGGGATGGTGGGCGAGTTCTGATCGCGATCAATCCCCGGCTCTGATAACAGCAATCACGCAGAGGTCGCAGAGGGAAAAGAGAGGACGCCACCTTAGTCATTGTTACGGGATTCTTGACGGGTTGGCGGAACCCGATTAGGTTGTGCCGAAACATTCCCCAACACGACACAAAAGGTCGTAACACCGCTCCATCCGCAGGACAGCCGTTGTTCCTTCCG
>NZ_DATBNB010000415.1 GCF_036554565.1 Longimicrobium sp.
ACCAGGCGCAGCAGCGAGCGGTCGGCCTCGTCCAGCCGGTCGGTGCGGGCGAAGTAGAAGGTGAGCGCGCCCTCTGCCTGGCCGGCCAGGATGATGGGGAGCGACACCGACGACGCGAACCCCAGCTCGCGCGCCGCGTCCCACCAGTCGGCCAGCTCGGGGTCGGCGAACACGTCGTACACCTCCACGGGGCGCCCCTCCGCGACAGCGCTGCCGGTGGGACCCAGCCCCACGCGAACCCGCATCTCCCCGAGGAACCTGCGATACGCCGTGGGCCAGTTCCAGGCGGCCACCAGGCGCAGAACGTCGTCGCTTTCGCGCAGGTACACGCACCCGAACGCGGCGCCCACGACGGGGGCAACCCGTTCCAGGGCAAGGCGATACACCTCGTCGGGCGTGCGCGCCGTCAGGAAGGCGTGGGCGATCTCGCGGGCCGCCGTCAGCTCGCGCAGATGGCGCTCATGGGCGGGAATCGGCGCAGCTACTGGGGTTTCTTGCACAGCAACTCTCTTGACGAGTGCGGAGGGTGCACCTACTCTACGGTGCGAACGGCGCCGCCGTTTGGTTTTTTCGCCAGGTCACACCCTCTTAAAGACAGGAGCTCCTTCGTGAACAAGTCTGAACTCATTCAGCAGCTCGCCTCCCGTGCCGATCTGAGCCGTGCCGAGGCCACCAAGGCGGTCGACGCGCTGTTCGGCGTAGAGGGCGGCATCATCGCCGACGCGCTGCGGAACGGGGACAAGGTGCAGATCACGGGGTTCGGCAGCTTCGAGAGCAAGAAGCGCGAGGCGCGCAAGGGACGTAACCCGCGCACCGGCAACGAGATCGACATCGCGGCCAGCACCAGCGCGGCGTTCAAGATCGGCAAGCGCCTCAAGGACATGCTCGGCGCCTGAAACAGGCCCGCACCGGTTCGCCATCCTCGAGGGGCCACGGTTCGCACCGGGGCCCCTCGTGTTTTCATCCACCTTCCATCCCGTCGCCGCCGTCCCGCCATGCCCAGGAAGAAGCGTCCGCCCGCCGGGGGCGTGTCCCGCGAGGCGTGGGGGTCGGTGCATCCCGTGCTGGACCTTCACGGCCTGACCGGCGACGAGGCGCGGCACCGTGCCGAGGCGTGGCTGCGCGCGCGCCAGGCCGAGAACGTCCGCACGGTGGTCGTGGTCACCGGCCGCGGCCTGCATTCGGGCGGCATTCCCGTGGTCCGCAACGAGATCGAGCACCTGCTGGCCGGGCTCAAGGGCAGCCTGGTCAGCCGCTGGAGCGCCGAAAACCTGGGCGGCAGCTTTCGCGTGGAACTGCGCCGTCCCGCCCGCATCCACGCGCCGCGTCCCCCCGCCCGCGTGCCGCCGCTGCTGCGCGACGCCGAACCTGCCCTGCGCCTGCGGGCCGAGGAAGCGCTCGCCGACCTGGGCATCGCCTCCACCCCCGCGCTGCTGGAGGCTGAGATCCGCCGGCTGCTGAACGAGGGCTGAGCGGCGGGCAAGAGTGTAGCCGACGAAAAGGGCGGCGCGCAATGGCTGCGCGCCGCCCTTTCTCCATTCATCCCCGCGCCCTCACTCGTCGCGCGGGCGCCGGAAGCCGCCGCCACCCGCGCCCCCGCGCGGGCCGGCGCCGCCACGGGGACCGCCTCCGCCACCCCCGGGCCGCGGACGGCCGCCGGGGCCGCCGGCGCCGCCGCGAGGACGATCGTCGCGGTCGCGCGGCCGGTCGTCGCGGGGCCGGTCCTCGCGCGGTCCACCCGCGCCCGGGCCGCGCTGCATGCGGCGCATGGGCGGCCCGCCGCCGCCGGGGCCCGCCTTCTTCTGGCGATCGTAGTCCACGCGCAGGCTGCGGCCCTTCATGCTGGTGCCGTTCAGCGCGCTGATCACCCGCTCGGCCATCTCCGCCGGCACCTCGACCACGGAAAAGGTGTCGCGGATGTCGATCTTGCCGATGCTGCTGCCGGGGATGTCGGCCTCGCCCGCGATGGCGCCCATCAGTTCGTTGGGGCGCACGTTGTCGCGCTCGCCCACGCTGATGAAGAGGCGAGCGAACGCGCCGGGGATGGCGCCCGACTCGGCGTGCCCGCCCGGCGCCGGCCGGGCCAGGCGGTTGCGCGCCGCCGCCGCGGCCGCGGGAAGGGCATCCGCCGCGGTGGGCGACGCCGGCTCGGCCGCGCGCTTCTTCCGCAGCAGCGCGGACGCCGCCGCGGCGATCTCCGTCGCGGTGAAGTCTTCCAGAAGCGGCTCCAGGATCAGCATCTGCGCGGCCAGGTCTTCCTCGCGCAGCGCCCGGCGCAGGTCGCCCCGGAAGGCGCGCAGCTCCGCCGACCCGCCCACCGGCGCCTCGCCCTCGATCCCCCCCGGCTGCGCGTGGAAGCCCGCGCGCCTGGCGATCTGCCGCAGGTGCGCCAGCTCGCGCGGCTCCACCAGCACGAATCCCGGGTCTTCGCCGCCGTGGCGGGCCCGCAGCGTGGCCTCGTCCGCCGGAACGTCGAAGCTGATCACCTGCCCCTCGGGCGCCCCCTCGTCCTCGTCCACCGAGGAGCCGAGCACCACCACGTCCGCATCGGGATCTTCCGCGTCGCCCACCAGGAAGCCGCGCAGGGTCAGCGCCTCGGACACCTGGGCCGCGCGCTCGTCGGTGCGGCAGTACAGCACCGGCGCCGGCCCGCCGCCCAGCAGGCGCGCCACGGTGCCCAGCTTGTCACGCTCCGCCACGGCCACGTAGCCGACGGTGGAGGTGGGCTCGGCGGCGGCCTCGTGAAGGTCCGGCGAGGCGGGCTCGGACGGGTAGCGCAGGGCGCGCTTCACCCGGCGGCCGGCCAGGTCTTCCACCGGCTCGGTGACCTCGGCGGTGACGATCACCCGCTGCGCGTCGCGCGGCAGGTGGTCGAAGAGGGTTTCCAGCGTTTCCCATCCGCCGAGCGCGTGGATCTCCGACGCGCCATCCACCACCACCGCCTCCACGCCCTCCAGCTTCACCTCGGAGGTGCGTACGCCCTCCATCACCTCCTGCGGCGTGGCGGCCAGCACCTCGGCTTCGCCCGCGCCCGTCCCCCATCCCCCGCCCGAGCCGCTGACGGTGAGCCCCGCGGCCTGGGCAAAGGGCAC
>NZ_DATBNB010000416.1 GCF_036554565.1 Longimicrobium sp.
GAGCGCCAGGGAGAAACGGTGGCGTTCCTGGGGCTGCTCGACTCCATTTCGCCGATCCTCGCGCAGCGCTCGGCCGCGCCCAGCGACCTCGCGATCGTGCTGGGCGCCGCAGGCCATGCCGCCGCGCGCGTGCGCCGCATCCTTTCCGTCTCGGCGGAGGAGTTGGAGCGCCTGTCGTGGGACGAGAAGATCGGCCGCGTGGTGGATCACCTCCAGGAGCAGGGCCCGGCTCTCCCGGGTCTGGACCGCGAGAGCCTGGGCGAGGAGTGCCGGGCGATGCGCGACCGCTTCACGAGCATGTCGGCCTACTTGCCCGGAACGCTGCGTGGCGCCGTCACCCTGTTCCGGGCGGCCGATTCCCCGGAAACGGCTGGCGTTTCGGCCGAGCAGGAGGAGTCGCGGACGCTGGGGTGGTCGGCGCTGTCATCGAGTCCCGTCGAGGTGCACCAGGTCCCCGGCAACCACATCACCATCACCACGGAGCCGCACGTGCGCGTGCTGGCGGATCTCGTGCGCGAATCGCTCGCGTCCGCGCGGCTGCGTGCCGGAGACGAAGCCGCCGCAAGCGCCTTCGCGGCGGCATGCGGGTCTGCGTTTACCGCGGCGTCAGGCGAATGCGGCTGACTACGCGCGCCTCGGCCTGGGCGCGGTCCAGGGGAATGAGCCAGAGGCGCCCCTCCCGCCACATCGCGTTCTGGTCGCGGTAGTGGTCGGAGAGGGGGTTGCCGCTCTGCCCGGTGGGGATCACGAACCCGCCGGAGCCGTCCACGTCGGCCATGTCGACCACGTGGCGCTGGCTGGCGCCGTACGCGTTCCGGAACGGCGGCTGGCGACTTCCGTATCCGCTGACGTTCACCGTGTGGAACGAGCCGCGGTTGGGGAACGGGCCGATGTTCAGGTTCAGCGCGCGGTCCAGCACGTTTACGATGCCCAGCGGGTGATCGATCGACGTCTGGTGAAGGTCGCCCCAGCGCTGCTCGCCCACGCGCTGCACGGCCGTCCTCATCGCCGTGGCGGCAAGCTCGTCGAGCGTCTCCGTCTCCCTCGTCGTCACGTCGTCCACCCACGGGCTCGTGCCGCGCTCCAGGATTCGCTCCAGCGTGGCGCGGGGAAAGTACATGCTGCGCCCCCGGAACTCGTCGTGCCCCACGCGGGTGCGCAGTTCCTCGAACCAGGTGTAGAAGAGCGCCGCGGCGCGTGAGTCCACCCGCGCCTCGCCGTTCCACCCCCGCAGCTCGCGCGCGGCGTCGGCAAGGCCGGCGCGCTCGGCCGCCTGGACGGCGCGGGGCAGGTGGCGCACGGCGAAGGCGTCGGTGACGTCCATCTGCTGGCGGAGCACGTCCGCCGCGGTCAGCCCGCGCCCGGCTTCCACCATCTGGCGGATCCGCATCGCGCGGTACGGCTCCGCCCAGTGGCTGGTGATGTGATGGGGATAGTCCGCGCCGGCCTGGCGGTTGTTGGCGGTGACGACGAACCCGTCCGCCGGGTCCAGCACGTGGGGGTGCTCGTCGAAGTCCAGAAAGCGCACCCACTCGCCCTCGTCCGTCCATCCCGCGACGGGAAGCACGCCGTCCCCGCCGCGGCGCACGGGGACGCGCCCGCCCATCCAGTAGCCGATCCGCCCCTCCACATCCGCGAAGACCACGTTCTGGTGCGGGTTGTTGAACCCCCGCAGCGCCTGGACGAACTCGCTTGCCGAGCGCGCCCGGTTCATCTCCAGCAGGGCGGTGATCTCGGTCGATGGCTCGTACGCGGTCCAGCGCATGGACATCACGCGGTTCCCGCCACGTTCGTCCACGTCGGAGAGGACGGGGCCGTGGCGCGTGCCGCGGACCTGGTGCACCACCGAGTCGCCGCCCTTCACGCGGATGGTCTCGCGGCGGACGGTGAACCGCGCCCACCCGTCCAGCGTGCGGTAGCGGGTGGCATCGGCGGAATCCACCTGCTCGACGTAGAAGTCCACGTCGTCCACCATGGCGTTGGTGTAGCCCCACGCCACGCGGTCGTTGTGGCCCGCGATGACGACGGGAACGCCGGGGAGCGTCATCCCGGTCACGTTGAAGCCGCCGCCGTGCAGCGCCGCCAGGTACCAGATGGCGGGCGCCCGCAGCGTAAGGTGCATGTCGTTGGCCAGGATGGGCTTGCCCGATCGCGTCCGGCCGCCGCCGATGACCCACGAGTTAGATGCGTGCGCCGCGGCCACGCCCTCCAGCAGGTGAAGGGCGAGCGGCGGGGCTTCCACGCGGGGAACGGGGCCCGAGACGCGCGGGGCCGGCTTGGGAGCCGCCGCGGGGGCCGCGCCGCCCTTGCCCCGCCACTGCGCGTCGGCGCCGACGATGGTGAGGGCCGAGTCGGGGTAGAAGGGCATCAGCTCGCGCCCCAGCTCCTCGCCCACACGGTCGATGGCCTGCTGCACGGCGAGCCCCACCTCCCAGTCCGCCAGGTCCCACGCCATGATCTTGGCGATCGACATGCTGTTGCGGACGGTCCAGGGCTCGGGCGCGAAGCGCAGCGTGACGAACTCCGGCGGCAGCGGGCCGGGATGGTTGCCGATCCACGCGTTCACGCCGTCGGCGTAGGCCTGCATCAGCCTGCGCTGCTCCGGCGTCAGCCGCCGCACGCTCTCCTCCGCCGAGTGGCCCATCCCCACGGTGCGCAGGAACTTGTCGGTCTCCACCAGCTGGGCCCCGAGGATTTCCGCCAGGCGCCCGTCGGCCACGCGGCGGAACATCTCCATCTGGAACAGCCGGTCCTGCGCGTGCACGTATCCCATCGCGCGGAACAGGTCCGCATCCGTCTGCGCCCACACGTGGGGCACGCCCAGCGAATCGCGCCACACCTCCACCGGCTGCTCCAGCCCGGCCAGCCGGCCGTCGCCGCCGGTGGACGCCGAACGCCCCAGCCACCATCGGCCACCCGCCGCGACGCACACGACCAGAACGACCAGCCCCAGGACCACGTAGGCGAGCTTCTTCAGCATGGAATGATCTTCGGAACGCTGGACGGGGCAGGGGAGACGGCGGCGGACGGAAGAGAATGCGGAGACGGCGGCGCACGGTCAAGCGGCCCGCCCATCAGGCGATGGGCGGGCCGCCGTCGTGGATCAGATCGCCGCGGGCGGGCTGCCGCGGCCTCCGAGCAGCGTGTACCCCTCCGAGCGGGCGACGTACGTGGCGGCGGTGATGTCTCCCGCCACGTTCAGCGTGGTCCGGCACATGTCGAGGATGCGGTCCACGCCCAGGATGATGCCGATGAGCGCGGGGTTCACACCGATGGACGCCAGCATGACGATGATGAAGGGAATGGAGCCCGACGGCACCCCCGCCGTACCGATGCCGCCCAGGATGGCCATGTAGGCGATGGTGATCTGCGCCCCCAGCGACAGGTCTACCCCGGCGATCTGCGCCAGGAAGAGCACCGTGACACCCTCGTACAGCGCCGTCCCGTTCTGGTTGGCCGTGGCGCCCACCGTCAGCACGAACGAGTTGATCTCCGGCGGCACGCCCAGGTTCTTTTCCGTCACCCGCAGCGCGGTCGGCAGGGTGGCATTGGACGACGAGGTGCTGAACGCCGTCATCATCACCGTCTTGATCCGCTTGAAGAACTCCAGCGGCGGAATGCGCGACAGCAGGGCGACCGAAATGGAGTAGACGCCGAACATCTGCAGCGCCAGCCCCAGCAGCACCGTGGCCATGAACCAGGCCAGCGTGCCCAGCAGCTCCAGCCCGAACCCGGCCGTGTTGGCGAAGAGCAGGGCCGCGACGGCGTAGGGGGCCATCTTCATGATCAGCTCGATCAGCTTCACCGAGATGTCGAACAGCGCCTCCATCACCTTGATGAAGGGCGCCGCCACGGTGGGCCTGACGAGGGTGGACGCCACGCCCAGCGCCAGGGCGAAGAACATCACGTGCAGCAGGTTGGGCGTTTCTCCCGCCGCCGCGGCCACCGGGTTGGCGGGAACGATGGTTTCTACCACCTGGGTCAGCACCGGCTTCTTCGCCGCGTCGTTTCCCGTCGCCGCCTCCACCCGCTTGGCGGCGTCCTGCCCGTAGCGCGCCTCCAGCCCCGCGGCGGTGGCGGCGTCGATGCGCTCGCCGGGGCGGATGGTGTTGGCCAGCGTAATGCCGATCGCCACGGAGATGGCCGACACCACCAGGGTGTAGCCGAACGCCTTGGCGCCCACGCGGCCCAGCTTGCGGATGTCGCCGATGCCTGCGACGCCCACCACCAGGGCCGAGAAGACGAGCGGCATCACCACCATCAGCAGCAGCCGCAGGAAGAGCGCGCCGATGGGGGAGGCTACGTTGTTCACCGTCCACGCCAGCCCTGGATGGTCCGCGCCGAGGGCGGCGTTGGCGCCCAGCCCCGCCGCCGCGCCGATCACCAGCCCCAGCAGGATCTTGGTGTGGAGCGGCATGCCGCGCGGCTTGTCGGGCGTGCGGTCGTCGAGGTCCGTCGACAGTTCGCGCTCGAACGCGTCCGGCGCCGGGAGAGAGGGCTCGTGGCTGTCGGTCATCGGTGCTGGAGTACCCGTTGTGAAACGAAACCGGCCCGGTGTACCCGGGCCGATCCGGAACTGCCCCGCACGGGCCGATGCATGCCGCGCGCCGGGCGAAAGGGAATTGAGCCCCGCTCATACCCGCGCGGCGGCCGGAGAAGTTCCGTCCAGGGTTCCTGCTGTGAATGCGTACGCGCCGAGCCGCACCTTGAGAGGCGCACGACGGGCGCGTTATCTTACGCCTTTCCGAGCCGAAGCCAAGCCCTCGCCCGACGGATCCATGCGCGCCGACGAAATCCGCTCCCGCTTTCTGGACTACTTTGCCCGCCAGGGGCACGCCGTGCGGCCGTCGTCGTCGCTCGTTCCGGGAGACGACCCCACGCTGCTGTTCACCAACGCGGGGATGGTGCAGTTCAAGAAGGTGTTCCTGGGGATGGAGGAGGCGCCGTTCACCCGCGCCGCCACCAGCCAGAAGTGCGTCCGCGCCGGCGGCAAGCACAACGACCTGGAGGCGGTGGGCGTCACCGCGCGGCACCACACCTTCTTCGAGATGCTGGGCAACTTTTCGTTCGGCGACTACTTCAAGCGCGACGCCATCCGCTTCGCCTGGGAGCTGCTGACCGAGGAGTTCGGCATCCCTCGCGAGCGGCTGTGGGTGACGGTGCACCACACCGACGACGAGGCGCGGCAGCTGTGGCTGGAGATTGCCGGCATCAGCCCCGAGCGCGTCTTTGGGCTGGGCGACAAGGACAACTTCTGGCAGATGGCCGATACGGGGCCCTGCGGCCCCTGCTCGGAAATCCACTTCGACCTGCGCCCCGAGGGGCGTCGGGGCACCGAGGTTTCGCGCGAGGAGTTCGAGGAGCTGGGCGAAAAGGGCGAGTTCCTGGAGATCTGGAACCTGGTCTTCATGCAGTTCGACCGCGACGCCGACGGCGAGCTTCACCCGCTTCCCGCGCCGTGCGTAGACACGGGGATGGGGCTGGAGCGCCTTGCCTCGGTGCTGCAGGGTGTGGACGCCAACTACAAGACGGACCTGTTCGCCGACGTGATCGCCCGCGCGGTGGAGGTCGTGGGCGTGCCCTACGAGTACGACACGCCACAGGGCGTATCCTACCGCGTGCTGGCGGACCACGGGCGCGCCACGGCGTTCCTGCTGGCGGATGGCGTCTTTCCGTCCAACGAGGGCCGCGGCTACGTGCTGCGCCGCATCCTGCGCCGTGCCGTCCGTCATGCGTACCTGCTAGGCCGCCGTGCGCCGACGCTGGTGGAAGTGGTCGAGGCCGTCATCGACCGCATGGGAGTGACGTTCCCCGAGCTGCTGGGCCGCCGCGAGTACATCGTCAGCAACACGCGGGCGGAGGAGGAGCGCTTCCTGGCCACGATCGACGCCGGGATCAAGCTCTTCGACCAGCTGGCACCCGCGGGCGGCAGCGGGACCATCGCCGGCGCGCAGGTCTTCAAGCTGTACGACACCTTCGGCTTTCCGGTGGACCTGACGGAGCTGATGGCGCAGGAGCGGGGCTACGCGGTGGACCTGGAGGGCTTCGAGCGCGAGCTGGGCGCCCAGCGCCACCGCAGCCGCGAGGACCGCAAGGCGTCGGGCATCGGCGTGGAGGCGGACGCGTTCGCCATGGGCTGGGAAGAGGTGCCGGGCGACACGGCCGACCAGGACTTCGCCGCCTACCGCGCCACCGCCGCACAGACCGACATCCTGGCGTTCCGGCGGATGGAGGACGGTCGGATGGCGCTGCAGCTGCGCGAGAACCCGTTCTACGCCGAGAGCGGCGGCCAGGTGAGCGACCGCGGCCACGTGCGCGGCGAGGGCTGGTCGATGACGGTGAACGAGGTGCGGAAGGTGGCGGGCCGTGTGGCCGTCGTGGGCCCGGTGGAGGGCGACTTCATCCCCGGCCCGGTGACGGCCGAGGTGGACGAGCCGCCGCGGCGCGACACCGAGCGCAACCACACGGCCACGCACCTGCTGCACGCCGCCCTGCGCCGCGTGCTGGGCGACCACGTGCACCAGCAGGGCTCGGTGGTGGAGCCCGCCCGCCTGCGCTTCGACTTCGCGCACACGGGCCCCATGACGCAGGCGGAGATCGCC
>NZ_DATBNB010000417.1 GCF_036554565.1 Longimicrobium sp.
TCGGTGCGGCCGCTGGCGCCCCGTGCGGGGCGGGCTGCGCGGCCCGTGCAGCCGGATACGGCGCCTCCGCGCATTTCGCCGCGTGGCGCCTTCGTGCGGTCGCTGGTGCTTCCGGGCTGGGGGCAGTCCGAGCTGGGCGCGCCCGGACGCGGCGCCGTGTACTTCTTCCTCGAGGCGGGCAGCCTCTGGATGTGGTACACGGCCGACCAGAAGCTCGACGAGGCACGCGAACGGCAGGCCATCCTCCGCGACCTGGGCCAGCTGGAGCCCGACAGGCGTACGCCGCTGGTGCGCGACCGCGAAAACCAGCGCGAAGACTGGATCACGCTGTCCGTCTTCTGGCTGTTCTTCTCCGGCGCGGATGCCTTCGTCGCGGCGCACCTGCAGGACTTCGACGTCCACGTGAACGCGGTTCCGCGGCCCAACGGCGGCGGCACCGAACTGCGCGCCACCGTTCCCGTCGGCCCGTGACCGCGCCCGTCGGCATCTTCGACTCGGGAGTGGGCGGGCTGAGCGTGGCGCGCGAAATCCGCCGTGAGCTCCCCTCCGAGCACCTGCTCTACGTGGCGGACACGGCGTACGTCCCCTATGGCGACCGCTCGGAGGAGGAGGTGCGCGAGCGGACGCTGCGCATCGGCGAGTGGATGCAGGGGCAGGGCGCCAAGGTGTTCGTCGTCGCCTGCAACACCGCGTCCGGCGCGGCGCTCGAGGCCCTGCGCGAGCGGCTGTCGATTCCCGTGATCGGGCTGGAGCCGGCCATCAAGCCGGCGGTGCGCGATTCCCCTACCGGCCGGGTGGGCGTGATGGCGACCACCGGCACCTGCGGCTCCGCGCGGCTGCAGCGGCTGGTCGACAACTACGGGAACGGCGCCACCGTCGTCCGGCAGCCGTGCCCAGGGCTGGCGGACATGGTGGAGGACGGAGTGCTCGCCGGGCCGGAACTGGACGCGCGCATGGCGGAATACGTGGCTCCGCTGCGTGCGGCCGGCGTGGACACCGTCGTCCTGGGGTGCACGCACTACGTGTTCGTGCGCGACGCCATCCAGCAGGCGCTTCCGCGCGTGAAGCTGCTGGACAGCAGCGCGGCCATCGCGAGGCGCACGCGGCAGATTCTTGAAGAGGCGAACGCGCTCGCCCCCGCCGGCTCCGGCTCCGTCCGCATCTACACGACGGCGGACCCCGCGGGAGCGGAGCGCATCGTCCATCGCCTGTGGGGCGAGCCGGAAGTCGTTCAGCGGGTGGAGATCTGAATCTCCGCGGGGGCCAGAGCAGGTTTTGTGAGGGCGGCGCCGGTTGCGGTGGCCGCCCTCGGCGTCGTACGCAACGTAAGGGATTTCCGGACTGCGGCTCGGTCACAGATCGTGGATATTGCGTCAGGATAGCGAGTTATGGGCTGGATGGATGAGAGGCGGGATAAGGATGACTTCGGAGACGAATCTGCCGGCGTTCACCCGGGCGCCGTTGATCACGATGCTGGGACGCGCGCTCCGGCTGCGGTGCCCGCACTGCGGTGGGGACCGGCTGACCGAGCGCTGGATGAAGCTGAAGCTCAAGTGCGGCGCCTGCGGGATGCGCACCGAGCGGGGCGAGGAGGACTACTTCCTGGGGGGGATGATGCTGAACATCGTTCTCGCGGAAGGCATTCTCGTCGTTGCGGCGGGCATCCTGGTGGCGGCGACCTGGCCGGACGTGCCGTGGATCCTGATGCTCGGCATCGGGCTGGTGCTGATGACGATCGCGCCGTTCGCGTTCTATCCGCTGTCGCTGTGCCTGTGGATGGTCTGCGATCTTGTCGTCCGGCCTTTGACCGCTCAAGAATTGGAGTGGCACCGGAACAGCGCAGAGGGCCAGTTCCGGAACCAGCGCGACAGGTAGTGACGGGCACCATCCGACGCCTGGATGTCATCCCGATGGAGCGGCCAAAGCGTACTGGCCCGAACGCTAAACTCCGCAGCGACTGAGGGATCCGCCACACACTAGGCGTGATGCGGAACATCTGACGCGGCCACAAAACTGCCTGTCCTTCGCGTGGTTGCCTTCCGCTGAGAACCCTCAAAGCTATCGTGTGTCCGCGGCGTGGGAGCGATCAGGCGCAGTGTGTGGCGGATCCCTCGGTCGCTGCCTGGCTTGGGAGTGGCTGCGGGTTCGGCGTGGCCGCTCCGTCGGGATGACAGTGCAAGTCTCCGTGAAGTGTGGCAGATCCCTCGGTCGCTGCCTGGCTTTGGAGTGGCTGCGGGTTCGGCGTGGCCGCTCCGTGGGGATGACAGTGCACGTCCCCGTGAGGTGTGGCGGATCCCTCGGTCGCTGCGTGGCTTGGGAGTGGCTGCGGGTTCGGCGTGACCGCTCCGTCGGGATGACAACGGTGCCTCGTCAGATGGCCGGCGGGCGCTTCAGAGCGGGGGTGTCGCCGATGGTGG
>NZ_DATBNB010000418.1 GCF_036554565.1 Longimicrobium sp.
CCGCACGTAGTTTGTGCGGGGAGGGGCCGGGGGAGGGGCCCGCCGCGGCGTGCGACACAGCCGGTCGAGTCCCGACCTCAAATCCTTTTCGAACCAAGCAGACCGTGACCGACGACCAGACGCTCGCCCCGCCGGTGGACCTGCTGGCCATCGCCGCGCATCGCGACGACGTGGAGCTGCTCTGCGGCGGCACCATGGCGAAGACGGCGGCGCAGGGATACCGCACCGGCATCCTGGACCTCACCGCCGGCGAGCGGGGCACCGACGGCAGCGCGCAGCTGCGCGGCGCCGAGGCGGAGGCCGCGGCGCGTGTGCTGGGCGTCACCGCGCGCCGCAACGCCGGGCTGCCCGACGCGGGCCTGGAGAACACGCCCGAGACGCGGCGGCTGCTGGCGGGGTTCATTAGGGCGTTCCGGCCGCGCGTGGTTATCATCCCGTACATCACCGGGCGGCACCCCGACCACCGCATCGCCTCGCAGCTGGCGTACGACGCCTGCTTCCTGGCGGGGCTCGTCAAGCTCGACGCGCCAGGCGAGCCGCACCGCCCGCACAAGATCCTCTACGCGCTGGCGTACCGCGAAGACCCGGTGAAGCCCAGCTTCGTCGTCGACATCACCGACCAGATGGAGACGAAGATGCAGGCGGTGCACTGCTACTCCAGCCAGTTCGACGGCAAGACCTGGGGCGGCGAAGTCTTCCCCGGGGGCGACCGCCCGCTGTACGACCAGGTGCGCATGCACGCGGCCCGCTACGGCTCGCTCATCCGCACGGAGTACGGCGAGCCGTTTTACGTTGTCGAAACCATGCAGGTGGACGACGTGGTCGCGCTCCCGGTGCGAAGCATTTGAAGTGCGTGAGTGCGTGAGTGCGTGAGTACGAAAGTGCGAAAGTGCGAAAGTGCGAAAGTGCGACGGGGGTTGAGCAGGAGCACACGGCCTGTCATCCAGAGGCGCAAGCGCAGGGCACCAGCCCGTACCTCAGCCTTGGCGCGCCGAAGGATCTAACCTGAGAAACCTCTCAGCCCGGGCGCGGCTGCGACACGAACGCCCGAGTCGCGCGGGCCATTGCTTCGCAATAACGCACTAACGCACTGCCCTTCACGCACTCGCCTCAGCGCAGTGCACCTCCACGACCAGCCGCTTCCAACTCGGCACATCGGTCCCGTGCACGCGGACGGCCGTAGCGGTGGCGCCGCCGCCGCGCTGAAGCCACGGCGCCAGCCACTTGTTGATCTCCGGCGGCAGGTGCCCCAGCGGCTCACCGCCGCGTGCGTGCACCCAGACCGCGGGGTCCTCCTCCATCGGCGGATCGGGAATCAGGATCAGCTCGTCGCCTTGCACCACCGCGGCTACGTGTACGGCGCGCTCACCGAAAAGGGTGCCGTGCACGGTGGTGCGAAAGGTCGACGGCTGGCCTTCGGGAAGCGGTGGAATCATCAGAAAAGCGCACGGGTGGAGGGGTCGTCCTGGCGCGGAATGTAGTGCGCTCCCGCGCCGCTCTCAACCCTCGCGGCGGCGCCAGCGAAACCTAAGCGCCACTGGCGTTTATCAAGACGAGCCGAACGCCCCGGATGCCGATGCCCGATCCCGTGTACCTGGACTACGCCGCCACCGCGCCGCTGCGCCCCGAGGCGCGCGACGCCATGCTGGCGGTGCTTTCTGAGCGATGGGGCAACGCGTCCAGCATCCACCGCTGGGGCCGCGAGGCACGCGCCGCGCTGGAAGACGCCCGCGCCCGCTTCGCCGCCGTGATCGGCGCGAGCCCGGCGGAGATCGTCTTCACCCGCGGCGGCACCGAGGCCGACAACCTGGCCGTGCTCGGCCGCGCAGGGCTGGACCCGAGCAGATCGGTTGCCTGCTCCACCATCGAGCACAAGGCGGTTCTGGAGTCGGCGCGCTCGGCCCGGGCCGGTTCGCTGCACGAGATCGTGGTCGATGGAGACGGCACGATTGACATCGACCAGATCCGCGACATCATCGCGACCGATCCACCGTCCGTGCTCTCGATCGTGTGGGCGAACAACGAGGTGGGCGTCATCCAGCCGGTGGATGAGATTGCCGCCATCTGCCGGGACGCGGGCGTGGCGTTCCACTCCGACGCGGTGCAGGCGCTCGGAAAGCTGCGGGTGCGGGTGGATGAGGTCCCGGCCGCGCTCCTCGCCTTCAGCGCGCACAAGATTGGCGGGCCCAAGGGCGTGGGCGCGCTCTTCGTCCGCCGGGGCACCCAGCTGACGCCTCTGATGCACGGCGGCGGGCAGGAGCGGGGGCTTCGGCCAGGGACGGAAGACGTGGCGGGCGCCGTCGCATTCGCCGCCGCCGCGGAAGCCGCGGAAGCGGAGCGCGAGGAGGTGATGGCGCGCATCGGTGCGATGCGCGATCGGCTGGAGGCGGGGCTCCGCGCACGCGTGCCGGGCTTGGTGGTGAACGCAGCCGCCGCGCCCCGCCTGCCGACCATCAGCAACGTCTCCGTCCCGGGCGCTGATCCCGAGATGCTGCTGATTGGATTGGACCTGGAGGGCATCGCCGCGTCGTCGGGCTCGGCGTGCAGCAGCGGCGCGGTCACCCCGTCGCACGTGCTGACGGCGATGGGCGTGGCGCCGGAGATCGCCGGCCCGTCGGTGCGCTTCTCACTGGGCCGCGAAACGACGGAAGCCGAGATCGACCGCGTGCTGGACGTCTTTCCGTCTGTGGCCGAACGCGTCCGCTTCTAAGCAGTTTGCAGTTCTCCCCCTCTCCGCACGTAGTTTGTGCGGGGAGGGGGCCGGGGGGCGGGCCGGGGGGAGGGCCTCGCAGGTTTTCACGACAAGGGAAGCGATGGAGAAGAAGACCGTCCTCGTGGCGATGTCGGGCGGCGTGGATTCGTCGGTGGCGGCGGCGCTGCTCGTGGAGCAGGGCTACAACGTCATCGGCGCCACGATGAAGACGTTCTGCTACTCGGAATCCGAGTCGGAGGCGAACGGCCCGTCCAAAACGTGCTGCGGGCTCGACGGCATCCTCGACGCCAAGCGCGTGGCGGACCGGCTGGGCATTCCGCACTACGTATTCGACGTGGAGAAGGAGTTCACGCGCGACGTGATCGACGACTTCGTGTCGGAGTACGCCGCGGGTAGGACTCCGAATCCGTGCGTGCGCTGCAACGGCAACACCAAGTTTCGCGACCTGCTGAAGCGCGGCCGCATGCTTGGCTGCGACTTCATCGCCACCGGCCACTACGCCCGGATGGGTACGGACGAGGACGGCAACCCCTTGCTGCTGCGCGGGCAGGACGAAAAGAAGGACCAGTCGTACTTCCTGTGGGCGCTGCCGCCGGAGCTGCTTCCCCTGCTGTTGTTCCCCGTAGGCGAACTCACAAAGCCCGAGGTGCGCGAAAAGGCCCGCGAGCTGGGTCTCTCCACGGCCGAAAAGCCGGAGAGCATGGAAATCTGCTTCGTGCCCACGGGCAACTACGCCGACTTCCTCAGCCGCAAACTGGGGAGCGAGCACGCCTCGCTCACGCCCGGCAAGCTGGTGACCTCGTCCGGCGAGGTGCTGGGCGAGCACGATGGATACGCACGATACACGGTGGGCCAGCGGAAGGGGCTGGGTGGCGGGCGCTCGCTGCCGCTGTACGTGATCGGCACGCGGCCCGCGACGCGCGAGGTGGTCGTGGGCACGGCCGACGAGCTGGTGCGCGAGGACGTCCGCATCGATGACCTGAACTGGCTCGCCGTGCCGCCGGCGGCGGGCGACGCCATCCGCGTCCAGGTCCGCCACCGCGCCTCGGCCGTGCCGGCGCGAGTCGTGTCGGTGGAGGACGGCACGGTGAACCTCGTCCTGGATCAGCCGCAGCGCGCCATCACCCCCGGCCAGTCCGCGGTCATGTTCAGCGGCGACGTGGTCCTTGGCGGCGGCCGGATCGCGGCGTAGCCGGCAGGTAGCGGGCACGGGAGACTGCATGATGTACAAGGTCCTGCTTTACCGCACCCACGAGGGCTACAGCGTCAGCTGCCCCGATCTGCCCGGCTGCTGGTCGGAGGGGGAGACGAGGGAAGATGCCATCGAGAACCTCCGGAATGCAATCCGGGAGTATCTCGCGGCTGTCGACGACTTGGCGCACAAGTCAGATCTGGGTTGTCGCACCCGTTCTTCCTGAGGAGTTGGACGATTCACCCGTCCACGAGCAAGTCGATGGACATCGTAAAATGCGATGGCTGTGTGGGCTTCCCATGGGCTGAGGTGATCCTCATCGCGTTCGGGCTGGTGATGGTAGCGCTGGCGTGGCGGAGCATGCGACGGCCGCATCCACCAACGTGGTTGAAAGCGAGTCGGAGGAGCGGAAGGAAGGAGTGAAAACGGGAGCGGCGCACGTGGCGCCGCTCCCGTTTCTCATCCTTGAACCCGACCTTAGTCCAGCTCTTTCGACTGCGCCAGCATCTCGCGGAGTTGGTCGACCGAGCTGTCGTGGATCATGTCCTCGGCATCGGCCTCGTCGCCCTGCAACTCCACGAAGCGCGCGCGCATGGCCCGGTCCGACACGCAGTGGAAGATCACCTTGGGTCGGATGGAGAGGCCGAAGCGTCCCCCCGAGGCGAAGGCTTCCCAGGTCAGCAGGTTCTCGTCGGTGAACGTCTGGCTCATTTGCTAGTTCTCAGTGCCAAGTACCAAGTGCCAAGTACGCGGGGTGCGAGCTTCGTGCCTGTCAGATCTGCCCCGGCACTTGGTACTGCGTACTTGGTACTGCCGTTCAGTGCCGCAGCCCCGCGGCGGCGGCGAACTCTTCGAATTCCTTGCGCGCCGGCTCGTCCAGCGTCTCGGGCACGTCCACCTGCACCTTCACGAACTGGTCACCGCGGCGGCCGGCCTTTTCCACGCCCATCCCCTTGATGCGGAAGCGGCGCCCGGGCTGCGTTCCGGGCGGAACCTTCAGCACCACCATGGGGCCGTCCACCGTACGCACCTTCACCTTTGAGCCGAGCACGGCCTGGGCCAGGTTCACGTGGATGGTGCAGTTCAGGTCCAGCGCGTCGCGCGAAAAGAAGCGGTCGGGCTCCACGCGAAAGGTGAGCACCAGGTCACCCGGCTGCCCGCCCGAGGCGCCGCGCTCGCCCTGACCCGCCAGGCGCAGCTTGGAGCCGGTGTCCACGCCGGCGGGAACCGTAACCTGAACGGCGCGCTCGCGCCGCACCTGCCCCGCGCCGCGGCAGGCGGGGCACGGCTCGCTGGGCACGCGGCCCTTGGCGCCGCACATGGGGCAGGGGCGCGAAACGCCGAACCCGCCCGCGCCGAACGTCACCGTGCCGCTGCCCTTGCACTCCGGGCAGGTGTTCACCGTGGCGCCGGGCGCAGCGCCCGAGCCGTGGCAGCTCGCGCACTCCTCCGTCACCGGCACCTGCACCGTCACCTTGCCGCCCCGGACCGCCGTGCGGAACGGGATCTCGACCATGTACTCGATGTTCTCGCCGCGCTCGGGCCCGCCCGGCCGCCCGCCGCCGCGCTTCTTTCCGCCAAAGTCGAAGAACGAGCCGAAGATGTCGCCCAGCGGCGAGCCGCCCAGGTCCAGGTCTTCGAGGTTGATGGTCTGCGCGCCGCCGGGCCCGGGCCGCGCGCCCCCGCCC
>NZ_DATBNB010000419.1 GCF_036554565.1 Longimicrobium sp.
CACAGATGCACGCCTTAATGCTCGGCCGGTGGCGGGTGGCGGAGGCTGACCAGAATGTAGTACCCTCCCATGTGCGACGTTCTTTCGATGTAGCCCGTTCAATACTCCAGCCTTCGCGCCCTCGCCCGCGGCAACAATGGCCGCACCGGCCCAGCGAACGGACCGCCCCGGATTCGGGTGCGGTCCGTTCGCGTCTTCCTGAGCGCCGCACGTCATCCAAACCATCCGCTCCCGCCGCGCATCATAGGGTGGTCCAGGCTGCACGACGCTGCCTGTTGAGTCCCCGACTGGCCCGGAGCGTACCGATGCGCACTTCCGTTCTCCTTCTCCCGATGGTTTCCCTCCTGCTCGCCACGCCCGCGCTCGCCCAGCGCTCGGCGGATGAGTGGGTGGAGCAGTGCCGGCGCAACTACCGCCACAACAACGATCGCGTCACGCATTGCGAGGTGCGCGAAACCCGCATTCCGGCGCGCGGCTCGCTGACGATCGACGCCGGGCAGAACGGTGGCGTGTCGGTTCGCACCCACGAGGGGCGCGACGTGGTGGTGCAGGCGCGCGTGCAGACCTGGGCCGGCAGCGACGAGCGCGCGCGGTCGACGGCGCAGCAGATCCGCGTGAACACGGGCGGCACCATCAGCGCCAGCGGTCCGGAGATGGGGAACAACAGCGGCTGGGCCGTGAACTACGAGATCCTCGTTCCGGCGCGCACCAACCTTGACGTGCGCACGCACAACGGGCCCATCAACGTGGAGCGCGTGTCGGGGACGATGAACCTGCGCGCCCACAACGGCCCGCTGAACCTGTCGGAGCTGTCCGGAAACGTCACCGCGCGGACGCAGAACGGGCCGGTGAACGTGCGGCTGACCGGCCGCCGCTGGACGGGTGAGCGGCTGGATGCGGAGACGGTGAACGGCCCGGTGAGCGTCCGCATGCCGGATGGATACGCGGCGCACCTGGAGGCCCGCACGGTGCACGGCCCGGTGAACGTTCCGCGCGCCCTTCGCCCCGCGGACCAGCGCCGCCCCGGCGAGCGCGGCTGGCGGCCGGGTGCCAACATCAACACCGACATCAACGGGGGCGGCCCCACCATCCGCGCCGTCACCACCAACGGCCCGATCAACATCCAGGAAGGCTGACCCGCCACCGCGCGGACGATACGAAAGAGGCGCCCCTTCTGCGGGGGCGCCTCTTTTGTCATCGCGGCTCGTCGCCGGCGGCTTCGGGGAACTCGAACTCGAACACCATTCCGCAGCGGTTGCAAAGGAACGAGCGGTCCCACTTGCGGACGGCGTCCTCCCACTGTTCCCGCCGGTCGCGGTACCGGCGGGCCAGCAGCCAGGCCGCGCCAAGCACCAGCAGCCCCGTCAGCGGCCGCGCCACGGCCAGCATCCGCGCGCTTGCCAGGTGCGGGGCAATGTGGCCCAGGAAGATGCTCAGCATGTACAGCAGAAAGACGGCGAACGCGATCATCCCCCACCGGGGCGGGGCCGGCGGGCCGAGCGACCGGGCGAGCTCCGACTGGATGGTCCCGTGCGAGGAAATCCGCCGGTTGCGGGCCCAGAGCGGCGCACCGCTGAAGATGGCGAGCCCCGTGGGCGTGCTCTCGCTCTCGATGTGGATGTGCGAGCTGCCTTCCGCGCGCACCAGGTCCAGGTCGCGCACGTTCTCGGTGCCGCAACGTGGACACTTCAACTCGGAGTTCAACGAAACGCTCCCGTTCAGGCGCCGGGTCGTGATCGGCTCTCGGCCCGGGCGCATGCCCCTGTCGGCACGGCGGTTCCAACGGAACGTACATCGCACGGAGGCCGGCTGGCAACGTCGCACGCGCTTTGCCGGGCCGGGACTTGCAGCGGAGGGGCGCGACGAAGATCCATCCACGACACCGGACAGCGGGAGGGCGGATGCGGCTGGGGATGGTGGGGCTCGGAAAGATGGGCGGCAACATGGCGCAGCGGCTGACCCGCGGCGGGCACGAGCTCGTGGTGTTCGACCGCGACCCCGAGGTCACGCGCGCCGTGGCCGAGGCGTCGGGCGCGAAGGCTGCGGCTTCGCTGCAGGAACTGGTGGCCGCGCTGGATGGGCCACGGGCCGTGTGGGTGATGGTGCCCGCGGGCCCGCCGACGGAGCAGGTGCTGAGCGACCTGGCAGACATCTGCGATCCCGGCGACGTGCTGATCGACGGCGGCAACAGCAACTACAACGACAGCAAGCGCCGCGCGGCCGAGCTGGAAACGCGCGGGCTGCGGCTGATGGACGCCGGCACCAGCGGCGGCATCTGGGGGCTGGAGAACGGCTACTGCCTGATGGTGGGCGGCGCGCCGGAGGCCGCGGCGGTGTGCGAGCCCGTGTTCCGGACGCTCGCCCCCGAGGGCGGCTACGCGCACGTGGGGCCCAGCGGCTCCGGCCACTTCGCCAAGATGGTGCACAACGGCATCGAGTACGGGCTGCTGCAGGCGTACGCCGAGGGCTTCGAGATCCTCCACAAGTCCGGCTTCGAGTACGACCTGGAGGGGATCGCCTCGCTCTGGAACCACGGCAGCGTGGTGCGCTCGTGGCTGCTGGAACTGCTGGAGCGCGCGTACGCCGAAGAGGGCCCGGCGCTGGAGCGGATCAAGGACTGGGTGGCGGATTCGGGCGAGGGGCGGTGGACGGTGGAAACCGCGATGGCGCTGGACGTGCCCGCGCCCGTCATCACCCTGTCGCTGCTGGCGCGCTTCCGCTCGCGCCAGGAGCAGTCGTACTCGGCGCAGGTGGTGGCCGCGCTGCGCAACCAGTTCGGCGGCCACTCCATCAAGACGACGGACGGGGCGGGGGGCGCGTGAGCGGCGAGGTGAAGGACGAGGGCCGGCCGGACCTGGGCGACGTTCCCGCCGCGCCGCCCGCGGGAGAAACGCCGCTGCGCACGCCCATGACCGAGGCCGGCGCCCGGGTGCGCACGCCGGACCCGCTGGCGCTGGTGATCTTCGGCGGCACGGGCGACCTGACGCGCCGCAAGCTGATGCCCGCGCTCTGGGCCCTGCGCGCCGACGGGCTGCTGCCGGAGGGCTTCGCCATCATCGGCAACTCGCGCGAGGAGATCGGCGAGGACGACTTCCGCGAGCGGATGCGGGGCGCGCTCGCGGAGTTCGACGAGGAGCCCGACGCGGACGACTGGGCCGGGTTCTCGCGGCGTATCCGCTACGTGCACGGTTCCACGGACGATCCCGGGACGTTCGATCGGCTGAAGCAGGTGCTGGAGGAGGTGGAGCGCGACTGCGGCACGCAGGGCAACCGCATGTTCTACCTGGCGCTCCCGCCCTCCGTCATCGCCCAGACGGCGCAGGGACTGGGCGGCGCCGGGCTGGTGACGGGGCCCAAGGACGCGGCGTGGACGCGGATCATCGTCGAAAAGCCGTTCGGCCGCGACCTGGAGAGCGCGCAGGGGCTGAACGCCAGCCTGCTGGAGGTGTTCCGCGAGCGGCAGATCTTCCGCATCGACCACTACCTGGGCAAGGAAACGCTGCAGAACCTGCTGGTGTTCCGGTTCGCGAACACCATCTGGGAGCCGCTGTGGAGCCGCAACTACGTGGACCACGTGCAGATCACCGTGGCCGAGAGCGTGGGCGTGGAGGGGCGCGCCGGCTACTACGACCGCAGCGGCGCCCTGCGCGACATGATCCAGAGCCACCTCCTGCAGATCCTCACGCTCGTCGCGATGGAGCCGCCGGCCTCGTACGACGCCGACTCCATCCGCAACGAAAAGGTGAAGGTGCTGCAGTCCATCCCCCTGCTGCAGGGCGACGACATCGGCCGCTGGGCGGTACGTGGCCGATACGGTGCGTCGGGGAAGGGCGGCGAGGACGATCGTGCCTACCTGGATGAGAAGAACGTACCCGAGGAGTCGCGGACGGAAACGTATGCGGCCGTGCGGCTGACCGTGGACAACTGGCGGTGGGAGGGCGTGCCCTTCTACCTGCGAACGGGGAAGAAGCTGGCGGGGAAGCAGAGCGAGGTGGTGATCCGCTTTCGTCCCGCGCCGCACCCCATCCGCGACCTGGTGCACTGCGACTCGCCCGCGCCCAACGCCCTGGTGCTGCACATTCAGCCCGACGAGGGGATGTCGCTCTTCTTCGAGGCCAAGGAGCCGGGGATTCGCGGCCCGTTACGGGCGGTGTCGATGGACTTCGACTACAAGCGCGCGTTCGGGGTGGAGTCGCCCGAGGCGTACCAGCGGCTGCTGCTGGATGCCATGCTGGGCGACGCGACGCTGTTCGCGCGGCGAGACGAGGTTGAGGCGGCGTGGACCCTGGTGACGCCCATACTGGAAGCATGGGAGCGCCAAGGCGAGCCGGAGGAGTACCCGGCGGGATCGTGGGGGCCGCGCTGCGCGGACGAGCTGCTGGCGCAGGAGGGGCGCAGCTGGCACCAGCCGACGGGGTGATTACGGCAGCGTGGTAGGAATTGGATCGGAGGATGGGCAGGGCCGGCGGGGATGAGCCTGGGTTCGGCGCGTGCCGCGGTCGCCCCCCTCTCCCGGCCTCTCCCCCATAAACCCCATGGGGGAGAGGAGAATTCGAGTGCGCTTCGGCTGTCCCTGCTCACTCGGCGGGAACGTGGGCGAGGGGCGGGGCGTTTCGACGGGAGCCGGCGCATGCCCCTGGCAGCCCTCTCTCCCCGGCCCTCTCCCCCGCAAGCGGGGGAAAGGGAGAATTCGATTGCGGTCCGGCTGGCCCCGCGCACTTGACTTGGGGATGGGGGGCGCCGGCCGGCACACCGGGCTATGGAGTCAGCGCCCGCGGCTACGAACCTTCAGGCGGGTGGGTTCCGGCCTTGAGCGCCGCGCGGAGGGCCGTGGCGGTGATCTCCATCTGGCCGAAGATGCGCGCCGGGACGCCCATCGGCGATTGCAGCACGCCCAGCAGCAGTTCGCCCGCACCCACCTGGTGAAGGCCGGCGGCGCGGGCTTCGCGCATCGCGAACTCGATGGCACCTTTCACGTCATCCGCGTAGGGGAGCACGGGTGCGCGCAGGCCCCAGGCGCGTGGCGGCGAAGCGTGCTCCATCCGACGGCGCACCGTCGCGGGCTCGTGCCCCAGGCGCTCGAACGCGCGCGCCGCCAGGCCCGAGGGGTCGGCCATCAGCGCGTAGAGCAGGTGCTCGGCGTGGACGGCGCCCACGTTGGCCTTCTGCGCTTCGGCCGTCGCGTTGCCGAGCGCGTCGCGCGCCGCCTCGTCGAACGGCAGGTCCGGCGGGCGGGGCGGGGGAACCTTGGGACCGCGGCGAAACAGCACGCGCAACCTCCGATTCAGGATCGTGCATCAGCGCCCGGACACGCTCCCCGGGCCAGTGCCGGAACGTAAGCAACGGAAACCATCGTGTCCACGCAGCCATCCGCTCAGATCGTGCACCCCGGCACCTCCCGCATCGAAGTGTACGCCGATGCACCGGCCGCCTCCCGCGCCTCCGCGGAGAGCTTCGCGCGCCAGGCCGTGGAGGCCGTGCAGGCGCGCGGCCGGTTCAGCGTCGTGCTCTCCGGCGGGAGCGCGCCGGAGCAGTCGTACCGCCTGCTGGGCGACGAGCCGTTCCGGTCTATGATCCCGTGGGACGGCGTGCACCTGTTCTGGGGCGATGATCGCTGCGTTACGCCCGGGCATCCGCGCAGCAACTTCCGGATGGCGAACGCGGCTTTCATCACCCGCGTGCCCATCCCGCCAGCGAACGTGCACCGAATGCCGGGGGAGCTTCCGCCCCGCGAGGGGGCCGCGAGGTACGCGGCGGAGCTGGAGGCGTTCTTCGGCCCGGGGGTCCCCCGGTTCGACCTGGTTCACCTGGGAATCGGGCCGGACGGGCACACGGCGTCGCTGTTTCCCTTCGACGACCTGCTGCGCGATGCCGAGCGCACCGTCGGCTGGTCGCTGCACCGGCCGCTCGGGGAGTGGCGGCTCACGCTGACGGTCTCCGTGCTGAACGCGGCGCAGCGCGTGGAGATGCTCGCACTGGGCGAGGGCAAGGCATCCATCGTCCGGTCGGCGCTGGAGGGCCCGATCGATCCGTACCGCATCCCCGCGCAGCTGGTTCGCCCGGCGGGGGGGATGGTCTTGATGGTGGATCGCGGGGCGGCCAGGGAGTTGGCTGGCGGGTGAGTTGGAGAGGGGGGCCGGCTATGCTGGGGCGACTAAAGTCGCGGCAACAAAGGCCCAAAGTCCGCCTTCGCGGACTGCATACGCAGTCGGGTGCGCGGGGCCAGCCGGAGCGCAATCTGTCATCCAGAGGCGCGAGCGCACCGAATTGGCCCGTACGGCATACCAGGCGCGCCGAAGGATCTAGCCGCGGCCGGCACGATGCTGGGGCGCGGCAGCGGTCACAAACTGGAGGCCTCGGCCCTGCTGGGGCGACTGAAGTCGCGGCAACAAAGGCCCAAAGTCCGCCTTCGCGGACTACACGCGCAGTCGAGTGCGCGCAGCCGGCTGGAGCGCGATCGAATTCTCCCTTTCCCCCGCTTGCGGGGGAGAGGGCCGGGGAGAGAGGGCTGCCAGCGGCATGCGCCGAGTCCCGTCGAACCGCACCGCCCCCCGCCCTCGCGTTCGCCACGAGTGCGCGTGGCCAGCCGAAGCGCACTCGAATTCTCCTCTCCCCCGTGCAGTTTACGGGGGAGAGGCCGGGAGAGGGGGGCGGCCGCGGCATGCGCCACAACTCGCCCCCCCTCACCCGAGATCCTCCCGTCTTCTTCCCAGCAGTACCCTGGCGGCAAAGATGGGGGGACCGCCCCTCAGGCCGTCGCCCTCCGCACCTGATGCAGCCGGGGCCACATCCGCCTCACCAGCGTCCCGAGCCCCAGCAGCCCCGCCACACGCCATGCCGCGAGCAGCAGCACCTGCATCATGATGATCCTGCCGTCGAAGTGAACCGACGCGATCCCCGCCAGGATCAGGTTCAGGTTGATGCCGATCGCGATGATGGCCGCCGGCACCAGGAGCACGCCCGAGAAGAACGACATCGCCACCCCCACCTCGGCCAGGGGGATCACCACCGAGAGCAGGCCGTCGGCGCCGGTGTCCACCATCAGCCGGGCAACGTGCGTGTAGAAGTCCAGCGGCGTCTGCGTCTGCCCCTCGGCGACGGCGGTCAGCAGGGGGCGCAGCGGATTGCTCGTCAGCCATCCCGCCCGGATCTTTCCCAGCCCGAACGTCATCCATACCAGGCCCAGGTACATCCGCAGCGCCAGCCACAGGGGCGACGAGAACGGGCTGCGGAACGGCCACGACAAAAGGCGAAAGCGCCGGAGCGCATGCGTGCTCATGGTGAATCTCCCGTCAGAAGGTCGAAGGTGTCCGTCAACCTGCTGACAAGATGGTTCCTACACGGGGCCGCGGCGATGCGGAGAACTCCGCGACCGCACGCGCGGAGCCGCCCCACGGCGCCCACCGGGACGCGGGGGTTTTCCCTTCACCCGGGGAGGGAAAGGCGGAGCCCGGCGATCCGGCTGCCTGGGCGCCGTACCCTGCCGCGCGCGCCATCCGCCCCCGCCCGCGTGTCCGTGGCCCCCGGTGTGCAGCAAGTTTGATGGAGTGAAGCCGGCCCCGGCGGACGAACGCAACCAAGAGGAGGCACTGATGGCCACTCGCCTGATCGTCCGCTGGAGCATGCCCTTGTGCACGGCCGTGCTGCTGGGCGGGTGCGGGGCGCGTTCGGCGGCGCCATCCACCGAGCCGGCGCCCGAGGACGAGGTAGACATCGGGTATGGGACGGTTCCCGCCAGCCGGGTGACGGGTGCGGTGAGCTCGGTACACGGACGCGACCTGCGGAACCAGCCGGTGACGCGCGTGGAGGAGATGCTGCGGGGGCGCGTCCCCGGGGTGCAGGTCACGCGGACGGGAGACGGCGGCTACCTCGTGCGTATCCGAGGCGCGGGCAACTTCGGTTCGGGCGGGGAGCCGCTGTTCGTGGTGGATGGAACGCCCGTGCACGCCCTGCGTCCCGGCAGTGCGCTGGAGGGCATCATGCCGAGGGACGTGGTGCGCATCGACGTGCTGCGCGATGCCGCCTCCGCTGCCTCGTACGGCGTCCGCGGGATGAACGGCGTGATCCTCATCACCACGCGCCGGCCTGGCTGAAAAGAACGAGTTTCACGCAGAGGACGCAGAGAGAACAGAGAGGACGCAGAGGGATCGCGGCGGCTCCGTACCCTCTGCGTCCTCTCCTTTTCCTCTGCGTCCTCTGCGTGATGGTTTTTTGTCAGAGGCTCGCCGCGACAGCCCGCCCCGCGGTGCGGCCCGAGAAGATGCAGCCGCCCAGGAAGGTGCCTTCCAGCGCGCGGTAGCCGTGCATGCCGCCGCCGCCGAAGCCCGCTGCCTCGCCCGCCGCGTACAGCCCCGGAAGCACCTGGCCGCCGGGCCGCAGCACGCGCGCGGACAGGTCGGTGTGCAGGCCGCCCAGCGTCTTGCGGGTGAGGATGCTCAGCCGCACCGCGATCAGCGGGCCGGCCGCGGGGTCCAGCAGCCGGTGCGGCTTCGCCACGCGGATCAGCTTGTCGCCCAGGTAGTTGCGCGCGCCGCGGATGGCCGTGATCTGCGCGTCCTTTGCAAACGGGTTCTCCAGCTGCCCGTCGCGCGCCACGATCTCCGCCTCCAGCGCCGCCAGGTCGATCAGCGGCCCGCCGGTGAGGGCGTTCATCCCGCGCACCAGCTCGGGGAGCGTGCGCTCGACGACGAAGTCCACCCCGTTCTTCTTGAACGCCTCCACCGGCCCCGGCGCGCCCGGGAGCACGCGGCCCAGCACCTGGCGCACGCTCTTTCCCGTCAGGTCGGGGTTCTGCTCCGAGCCGGAGAGCGCAAACTCCTTTTCGATGATCCGCTGCGTCAGCACGAACCAGGTGTGGTCGTATCCCGTCTTCGCGATGTGCTCCAGCGTGCCCAGCGTGTCGAACCCGGGAAAGAGCGGCGGAGGCAGCCGCCGGCCGCGCGCGTCCACCCACAGCGACGACGGGCCGGGAAGGATGCGGATGCCGTGCATCGGCCAGATGGGTGCCCAGTTGTGCAGCCCCTCGGTGTAGTGCCACATGCGGTCGGGGTTGATGATGGCCCCGCCCGCCTCCCGCGCGATGCCCAGCATGCGCCCGTCCACGTGCGCGGGAACGCCCGAGATCATCCGTTCAGGCGCGGGGCCCAGCCGAGGCGGCCAGTTCCTGCGCACCAGTTCGTGGTTGCCGCCGATGCCCCCCGAGGTGACGATCACCGCCTGCGCGCGGAAGGCGAACTGGCCCACCGCCGTCCGCGAGCTGGGCCGCCCCCGCTCCACCCCGCTGGGCTCCAGCACCGTGCCGTGCACGCCATCCACCGCGCCGTTCGTCAGCGTCAGCCCGTCCACCTGGTGGCGGAACGCGAACCGGACCAGTCCGCGCTTCTCCGCCTCGCGCACCCGCCGGATGAAGGGGTCCACCACGGCGGGACCCGTGCCCCAGGTGACGTGGAAGCGCGGCACCGAGTTGCCGTGGCCGATGGCTCCGTATCCGCCACGCTCCGCCCACCCCACCACGGGAAAGAACCGCAGCCCGCGCTCCCACAGCCACGCCCGCTTCTCCCCGGCGGCGAAGTCCACGTACGCCTCGGCCCACTTGCGCGGCCAGTGGTCCTCGTCGCGGTCGAACCCCGCGGTTCCCATCCAGTCCCTCAGCGCCAGCTCACGCGAGTCCTTGATCTTCATCCGCCGCTGCTCGGGGCTGTCTACCAGGAACAGCCCGCCGAACGACCAGAACGCCTGCCCGCCGAGCGACTGCTGGGGCTCCTGCTCCACGATGATCGTCTTCTTTCCCGCCTCGGCCAGCTCGGCGGCGGCCACCAGCCCGGCCAGCCCGGCTCCCACGATGATCACGTCGGCTTCGTGCGTCATGGCTTCGTCTCGGGAGGGTGTGGAGGGGAGGGGCGGGGAGCGGGTGCGTGGACAGCATACGCGCCGAAGGGCCCGACTGCAAAATGCACCATAGCGCGACGGGATTTGCGAAAAGTGCCGTCGCGGCGTACAGTGTTGGGCGCTCGCGCGGCCCCGCTCCCACCTCGCCCGCTTCGTGGATCAGCCCCAGGATTCGCCCGTCTCGTACGAGAACCAGGCCGCGCTCTTCGACGAGCGCGCCGGGCTTCCCCCGCACGCGGCGGAAGCCGTCGCGTCGGCGCTGGAGGAAATCGTCGGGATGCCCGAGGGCCAGCGGTGGCTGGAGGTGGGCGCCGGAACGGGTAACCTGATCCTGCCCCTGCTCCGCCGTCCCATCCGGTACGTGGGTTTCGACCGCTCGCCCGGCATGCTGCACTTCTTCCGCCTGCGCGCGGCCAAGGCGGGGCTGCATCCCGATCTGCGCGTGGCGGATGGAAACGATCCATGGCCGGCCGCGGATGGCTCCGTTGACGTGGTGTTCTCTGCCCGCGCGCTGCACCACCTGGATCTTTCCCGCGTGGTCCCCGAAGTTCGGCGGGTGCTCTCTCCCGGCGGATGGCTGGTCGTTGGACGGGTGCGGCGACCGCCCGACTCGCCGCGCGCCGTGCTGCGCCGCCGGATGCGCCAGCTGCTGAACGACGAACTCGGCTACACGGGGCGCAGCGGCGAGCGCCACATGGAGGCCGTGTTCGGCGCGTTGCAAGCGCGCGGGGCGATCCGCCAGCCACCGCGCATCGCCGCTACGTGGACGAAGGATCATGCCCCGGCCGACTCGCTGGCCTCGTGGCGGGAGAAGTCGGGGCTCGCCGGGCTGGGGCTGTTGCCGGACATGAAGGCGCACATCCTCGGCGAGCTCGAAGCCTGGGCGCGGACCGAGTTCGGCGATCTGCACAGGCCGCTGCCGCAGGACGAATCGTTCGAGATCCAGGCGATCCGCCTCTGACATCCCCGCGCGCCGCGGACCCTCCGCCGTGCCGGAATCCATCCCCCCGCTCTCCATCCATGCAAGCCGAACTGCTGACCGCGCTGGGCCAGTCGCTGGTTGCCGGCAACCTCACCGACGCCGAGCTGCTGGCGCGCACCGCCCCGCATCCGCTGGTGCAGATCCTTCCCGACGCCAACGTCGTGAAGGTGGGCGGCCAGAGCTTCATCGACCGGGGGCGCGCCGCCGTCTTTCCGCTGATCGACGAGATCGTGGCCAACCTGGGCCGCCACAAGATGATCATCGGCACGGGGGCGGGCACACGCGCGCGGCACGCCTACAGCGTGGGCATCGACCTGGGGATGCCCACCGGCGTGCTGAGCGTGCTGGGCACCTTCGTGAGCATGCAGAACGCGCGCATGCTGCACTACCTGCTGGCCAAGCACGGCATTCCCTTCATCGAGCCAGTGCAGTTTCCCCAGCTTCCGCTCTACCTGGAAGAGCGCGGCGCGTGCATCTTCTTCGGCATGCCGCCCTACACCTTCTGGCAGCAGAACCCCGCCGTCGGGCGCATCCCCCCGCATCGAACGGACACCGGGTGCTACCTGGTGAGCGAGGTGTTCGGCACCAAGTCGATGATCTTCGTGAAGGACGAGGACGGGCTGTACACGGCCGACCCCAAGAAGGACAGGGGAGCGAAGTTCATCCCTCGCATCACCCTGGGCGAGCTGAAGGAGATGGACCTGGACGACGTCGTCGTCGAACGCGCCGTGCTGGAGCTGATGGAGCACGCCGAGAACCGGCGGTCCATTCGCGTCATCAACGGGCTCGTTCCCGGCAACCTCACCCGCGCTCTCGAGGGCGAGGACGTGGGCACGCTGATCACCGCCGACTGACCCTCATCCGCTCTCCACTGAATCCATGTCCGATACGATGACCGACCGGCGCCACCACGTGGCGTCCAGCCTGATGAGGGAGAGCCTGGTGGACCGGGGTGTGATGGCCGGCACCGAGGCGCCGGTGGTGCGCATGCTGCCCAACGTGCACGTGGTCAAGGTGGGCGGCCGCTCCGTGCTGGACGCCGGGCGCGCCGTCACCTACCCCGTGGTGGAGGTGCTGGGCGAGCTGCTGAAGACGGAGCGGCTGATCCTGGGGGTGGGTGGCGGAGTCAGAAGCCGCCACGTGTTCTCCATCGGGCTGGACCTTGGGCTGCCCACCGGCGTGCTGGCCCAGGTGTCCGTGGCCGACGCGCTGGGGAACGCGCACATCCTGGGCACGCTGCTCGCGCCGTACGGGGTGGTCGCCATCCCCCCCGAGATTTTCGGCCACCTGCTGCCGCTGTTCATCCACTCGGCGCCGGGGGTGATCTTCAACGGCGTGCCGCCCTATTCCATCTGGGAGCACCCGCCGCACATCGGCCGCATTCCGCCGCACCGCACGGACGCCGGCTGCTTCATCCTGGCCGAGTGCTTCGGGTGCAAGACGGTCACGCTGGTCAAGGACGTGGACGGGTTGTACGATGACGATCCCAAGGAGAATCCGGGCGCCTCGTTCATCGACAGCATCGGCGCGCGCGAGCTGAAGAAGCGGGCGCTGCGCACGCTTCCGTTCGACGAGGTGCTGCCTGACCTGCTGCTGAACTGCCGCCTGGTCAAGCAGTTCCAGGTGGTGAACGGGCGCGATCCCGACCGCATTGCGGCGGCCGTGCGGGGCGAGCATGCCGGCACCATCGTCTACGCCGACTGACGCCGTCCGCGCCGACGGCCTTTCCCGCGCATTCGCTGGCGGGATCAACGCGCTGGACGGCGTGAGCTTCGCCCTGCCGCCGGGAACGCTGACGGCGCTCATCGGCGGCAACGGGTCGGGCAAGTCCACGCTGCTGAAGCTCATCCACGGCGCGCTCGTGGCGGATTCGGGCGAGCTGCGGGTGATGGGGCTCGATCCGCGCCGCGACCGCGCCGCGCTCCGGCCGCTCACGGGGTACGCGGGGCAGGACGTGGCACTGGACCCGGAGATGACGGGCTGGGAAACGCTGCGCCTGTTCCACGCCCTCCGCGGCTTGCCGCGGCGCGAGCGCGACGGCTGCCTCTCACGCGTCGTGGCGGATGCGGGGCTGGAGCCCTTCGTCCAGCGCCGCGTCGGCACGTGGTCGGGCGGGGAGCGTCAGCGGCTTCACCTGGGGCTGGAAATGATGCATGGCCCGCGGCTGCTGCTGCTGGACGAGCCCACGACCAGCCTGGATCCGCGCGGCCGCGCCGAGCTGTGGCGCCGCCTCGCCGCGTTCTGCGAAGAGGGCAACACCGTCATCGTCGCCACGCACGACCTGGCGGATGCGGCCGCCCACTGCGATCGCGTGCTGCTGCTGCACGCCGGTCGGCTGCTCGCGGATGGATCGCCCGCGGAGCTGGTCGCGACGCACGCCCGGGCGCGCGTGGCCGTCAGCTTCGAGCGGCCGGCCAGCGAGGCGGATGTCGTCGGCCTGCGGGAATCCATCGACGCGCTCCCTGAGGTCGCGGATGCCTCGGTGGACGCGTCCGGCGTTGTGATCTGGCGCGCCCAGCATCCCCCGATCGAGCCGTTGCTCCACCTGCTGGAGGCACGGGGGATCGCATTCCGCGGGCTCGTGCGTGAAGAACCGGACCTGGCTGCCGCCTACTTCCGGCTGACCGGGAGCGCGCCGGGATCACCGCCTCGCCCGGGACGCGGTGGCGGCGGCGGACGGGGCCGCGGGAGGCGCGGATGAGCGGCGTGTACGTGCTGAGCGAGACGGCGCGGCGGACGTGGAGCAAAACGCTGCGCCGGCCCGTGCCGCTGACGTTTTCGCTCGTGCAGCCGCTGTTCTGGATGCTGATCTTCGGCTTCCTCTTCCACCGCTTCAGCCTGAGCCCGGCGTACGCGGGACTTTCGTACCTGGACTTTCTGCTCCCCGGCGTCGCTGCGATGACGGTGCTGTTCGGCGCGTCGCAGGCCGGCATCGAGCTGGTGCGCGACCTCCAGACCGGCTTCGCGCAGCGTATGTCTGGCGCCACGTCGCATCCCGGGTGGATGCTGGGCGGCAAGGTGGCGGCGGACGTGAGCCGCCTTCTGCTGCAGGCCCTGGCCGTCGCGCTGCTGGGCGTGCTGCTCGGCGCGCGGCTGCGGCCCAGCATCTCAGGAATCGTGGTCGCCATCCTTGCCCTGGCGGCGTTCGGCGTGGCGTACGGCTGCCTTTCGTGCTGGATCGCGCTGCGGACGCGGGCGCAGGAAAGCATGGCGGTGTTCGTGCACGTGGTGAACATGCCGCTGCTGTTCACCAGCACGGCTCTAGTCCCCACCCGCCAGATGCCGGACTGGCTGGCGGGCGTGGCGCGCTGGAACCCGCTGACCCGCGTGGCCGACGCGCTCCGCGACGCCGTGCTCTTCGGACGCGCGCCGGACGCCGCGCTGCTGCTGCCGCTGATCGTCCTCGCCGCCCTGTGCTTCGCCGCCGCGCGTCACGCCATGGCCCGCGCGGCCCAAGACTGACCTTTCCATCCTGCCGATGAAGCTGCGCCCATCCATCACGCCCATCCTGGCCGCCCTCCTGCTCGCCGCCTGCGGAAACAAGGCCGACGCGCCGGCCCGGGGCGACGGCGAGGTGGTGGTGTTCGCCGCCGCCAGCCTTCGTGAGGCCATGCAGGAGCTGGCGGCGAGCTTCACGCAATCCACCGGCACGCCCGTATCGTTCAACTTTGCGGGATCGAACGACCTGGCGCACCAGATTGGCGCGGCGCGGGGGATGGACCTGTTCGTCAGCGCGAGCGAGGCGTGGATGGACACGGTGCAGTCCGCCGGGCGCGTCGAACCCGGCACCCGGCGCGACCTGCTGGCCAACGCGCTAGTGATCGTGGGCCACTCGCGAGCCACGTGGACGGTGGACCAGCCCTGCACGCTCGCCACGGTTCTGTTCGAGCACATCTCGATGGGCGACCCCGATGCCGTCCCCGCCGGCACCTACGCCCGCAAGTGGATGCAGTCGGTGGACTGCGGCGGCAAGACGCTCTGGGATGGCGTGAAGGATCGCGTCGCGCCCGCGCCGGACGTGCGCGCGGCGCTGGGGCTGGTGCTGGCGGACCCGGGCGTGGTGGGCGCCGTCTATCGCACCGACCAGATGGTGTTCGCCGGCCGGACGCGCGTGCTGTTCGAGGTGAGCAGCGGTCCGCCCATCCGCTACGCGATGGCGCTCGTCGCGGACGGAGGCAGCCCCGAGGCCGCCCGCCGCTTCGCGGAGTTCATCGCCGGGCCTGACGCCGCCCGCGTGTTCGCGCGCCACGGCTTCATCCCCCTGGCCGCAAAGCCGTGAACCAGGCGATGCTGGAGGTGCTGCGCGCCACTTTCACGTGGGCCGCCATCGCCACGCTGCTGGTGATGGTGCCGGGAACGCTGGTGGCGTACCTGCTGGCCCGGCGGGAATTCCGCGGCAAGACCGCCGTCTCCACCCTGTTCAGCATGCCGCTGGTGCTGCCGCCGACCGCGGTGGGATACCTGCTGCTGCGGCTGTTCGCCTACGACGGGCCGCTGGGGGAGGGCACGCTGGGGCTGGACCTGGACGTGATCCTTTCGCCCAAGGCCGTAGTGATCGCCTGCGCGGTGATGGCGACGCCGCTGGTGGTACGGACGGCGCGCGTGAGCTTCGAGGGCGTGGACCCTCGCTACGAAGAGATGGCGCGCACGCTGGGGCACGGTCGCGCCGCCACCTTCTTCCGCTTCACCCTTCCCCTCGCCCGCCGCGGGCTCATCGCGGCGCTCATCCTGGGCTTTACCCGCGCCGTCGGCGAGTTTGGCGCCACGATCATCCTGGCCGGCAACATCCCTGGACGCACGCAGACGCTGGCGACCGCCATCTTCAGCGCCCAGCAGGCAGGCCGCGAGGGCGAGGCGAACGTGCTGCTGATCATCGCGCTCGTGGCGGGTTTCGTGGCGGTGTACGCGGCGGAGCACCTGTCGCGCACCCGGGCGGCGGCGGTCCGGCGATGAGCGTTCCCGTGCTGTCCGTGAACGTAACCCTGCCGCTGGACCGGTTCGGGCTGGACGTGGCGTTCGAGACGACGCACCGCGTCACCGGCATCTTCGGCGTGTCGGGATCGGGAAAGACCACGCTGCTGGAAACGGTGGCCGGCCTGCGCCGCGGCGCGCGCGGACGGATCGCGCTGAACG
>NZ_DATBNB010000420.1 GCF_036554565.1 Longimicrobium sp.
AGCGCGCGGGCCCGGGCGAGCTCTTCGCGCTGGAACTGGTCGTTGTCGAACGGGTTGTCGCACCCTGCGGCCCCAACGGCTAGCAGCAGCGCGATGGCGAGCTTGCGGATCTTCATGGAACCCTCCGTGGGGCTAGGGTCACGTCGGCCGGGCTCCCGTCCGTGCCGCCGGTCTTGTTTCGTCATCCAGGCCGCGGTGTCGGCGCCGCGCACCATACCACACGCTCGCCGCGGGGTTCCCTTTCGGGCCCGCGGCACCCGTGGAACGCCCGACGGGGCCGCTTCGTGACGCGGCGGCGGCGGGAGGCGCTGGCGCTTCCACCGGAGACTGCCGAGGCCCCGGCTCCGTCGGGCGAATGAATTCGCTGCAACGACCACACGAAGTCCGCCTGCGCGGACTGGCTTGTTCTCGTGTGAGGAGGACCGCGTGGCGCGCCCGTGGTGTGTGGCGGATCCCTCCGTCGCTGCGGAGTATCGGTGTGGCGGCTGGTTGCCCTTGGCCGCTCCGTCGGGATGACAAATCGCGCCTCGGCAAGGGCGGGGCGCGTGTGGTTGGCACCCGTGCACTCTACTTCGCATGCAGTCTGCGAAGGCGGACTTCGGGCCGTTGTTGCCGCGACTTCAGTCGCCCCAGCGGCGCCGAGGCCGCGGGTTCACCCGCTCTTAAGCCCTGTGCTCCATCCGTCCCGCGCCACCTCGTCCGTGTGCTCGCCCAGGGCGGGAGCCGGGCGGTGCAGGCCGGGTGGGGTGCGCTCCAGGCGCAGGGGCGACGCGATGGTGTCGACCGATCCGTAGCCGGCTTCCATCGGCCAGAGGCCCGCGCGCTGCAGGAGGACGGGGTCGCGCAGGGCCTCGCCCACAGTCTGCACGGGGGCGCAGGGTACGCCGGCCGCCTCCATGCGCCCCAGCCACTCCGCCGCCGGTGCGCCGCGGAACAGGGCCGCCAGCACGGGGACGAGCTCGTCACGGTGCTCCACGCGGCCCGGGTTGGTCGCGAAGCGGTCGTCGTCGCGCAGCCCGTCCGCCCCGATCGCCTCGCACAGCCGCCGCCACTGCGCGTCGTTCCCCACCGCCACCACGAACGCGCGGTCCGCGGCGTCGAACGCCTGGTAGGGGACGATCGTGGCGTGCGCGTTCCCCCAGCGCCGCGGCTCGCGCCCGGTGACGAGCGCGGCCTGGGTCACGTTCACGAGCCCCGCCAGCGCGGAGTCGAAGAGCGACACCTCCACCCGCTGCCCGCGCCCCGACACCGCGCGCTCCGCCAGCGCGGCGAGGATGGCGATCGTGGCGTTCTGGCCGGTCAGCACGTCTACCACGGCCACGCCCACCTTGGACGGCGCGCCGCCCGGCTCCCCGGTAATGGCCATCCACCCCGCCCGCGCCTGCACCGCGAAGTCGTAGCCGGGCCGCCCGGCGTCCGGCCCGTCGCTCCCGTATCCCGTCACCGAGCAGTACACGAGACGCGGGTTCTCGGCCGCGAGGTCGTCATATCCCAGACCCCAGCCGTCCATCATCCCCGGCGCGTAGTTCTCCACCAGCACGTCGGCCTCGCGCGCCAGGCGGCGGACGAGCGCCCGGCCCTCCTCGTCCTTCAGGTCTACCGCGGCCGAGCGCTTGTTGCGGTTTACGCACAGGTAGTAGGCCGATTCGCGCCCCCGCGGCCCATCCCCCCAGGGCGGGCCCCACGCACGGGTGTCGTCACCGGCGCCGGGGCGCTCTATCTTGATGACCTCCGCGCCCAGGTCACCCAGCGTCATGGTGCACAGCGGGCCGGCCAGCACGCGGGACAGGTCCAGCACGCGAATGCCGGAGAGCGGGCCGCGCGGTCGATCGGGTTCGGGCATGGGATGGGCACGGCTGGGGGAAACGGGGCCGAAGCGTAGCCCCGCCGCCGGACGGGTGCAAGCGCGGCGGGCACACATCGTGTAAGTTGGCCGGGGGCAGACGACGATTCGGCGAAACCGGGGCGGCTGATGGCGGAACAGGGATCGGGGCGGCTGGCACGGCTGGTGGGCGCGGCGCGGGAAATCGCCGACACGGTGATCGC
>NZ_DATBNB010000421.1 GCF_036554565.1 Longimicrobium sp.
GCCGAAGCCCGACAGCGTCCCGGCCGATTCCACGCTTCCCGCGCCGAACTTTCCGCTCTTTCCCGAGGGCCGGGTGGAGGGGTTCGGCGCCGGCATGTGGGTGTTCGGCGCCAGGGAACTGGGGCGCTTCCACGGGCTTTCGCTGCTGGAGCTGCTGGACCGCATCCCCGGGCTGGTGGTCACCCGCGAGGGAAGCCCCGGCCGCCCGGCGGGGGTCGCCAGCTACGGTGGAGGCGGCGGGCGGCTGCGCGTGTTCATGGACGGATGGGAGATGCCACCCCTGCTCGCGTCCAGCCCCGAGCTGCAGCGCATTCCTTTAGTGGACGTGACGGAGGTCCGCGTCACCCGCGGGCTGGCGGAGACGCGGGTGGACATCCAGACCATCCGCCTTTCCGACCGGCGGCCGTTCGCGCAGATCGATGGCGGTGAGGGCGACCTCGGCACGCGCGTGCTGCGCGGACTCTTTACCCGGCCGCTCGGGGGCCGCCTGATCGGCGCGGTGGGGCTGGACCTGGTGGAGACGCGCGGGTATCGCAACGCCGAGCCGTTCAACGAGAACACGGTATTCACGCGGCTGAGCTACGCGTTCACCCCCAACCACGCGCTGCAGCTCGACTATCGGACGACGGCGATCACCGCCAACCGAAGACTCGTGCTCCTGGGGGCGGACAGCCTGCCGCGCGAGGAGTACGACCGGGGCGAGCTGCTGCTGCGCGGCCGTGGACGGTTCTTCGGCCGGGTGTGGCTGGACGGGGCGCTGGGCCGCAGCTGGCAGACGACGGTGGACGAGGTGACCCTCGAGCGCGAAGCCGTGCAGGCCTACGCGCGGGCGGCGCTGGACGTGCCGCTGGGCACGTTGACGGGCGCGGTCCGCTGGCGGCAGGTGGACGCCGAGGGATTCACGGCGAACGGCACGGAGCTGTCCGCGCGTGCCGAGCTGGCGCCGCTGCCCTTCGTCGCCGCCTGGGGCGAGGTGCGCGCCACCTCGTGGGGCGGCGTCACCGGGCTGGAGCTGGAGGCGTCGGGCCGCGCGGGGCCGTGGGGCGGGGTGTCCGTCTTCGGCTCGCTGGCGTCGGGGAACCGCGGGATCAACGCCTGGGTGAACGACACCAGCATCGTCCGCAACCTGGGGCACGTCATCAACCCCGACATTCCCGAGTTCGACACGCTGACGGTGGTGCGGTTTCCGGGGATCGACGCGCGCGTGAACGGCGTGCGCGCGGGCGCCGAATGGTCGCGCGGCCCCCTGCAGGCGGGTGCCGCGTTCGTGGCGCACGACCTGAGCACCGTGGCCCCGTTCGGCTTCTGGTTCGACCGCGGGCAGCCCGCCGTCAGTGGCGGCACGGTTTCCGGGATCGAGGCCTTCACCAGTTTTCCCGTGCTCGTGCGGCAGATCCGTGCGGACGTGCAGTACACGGACTTCTTCACCACACCCGAGCGGCCGTACACGCCCGCGCGGTTCGGGCGTGCGGCGCTGGAGTACCACTGGATCTACCGCGGCGGCAACCTGGAGCCGACGATCCGCGTGGAGATGGTCGCGCGCGACGCGGCGACGCTGCTGAATCCCGAAACAGGTGTGCCGGACGTGCTGACGAACCGGTACGCACTCTTCAACCTGTTCGCGCAGGTGCGTGTGCTCGACGTTCGCGCGTTCTGGCGTCTGGACAACCTGCTCAACCTGAACACGGCATTCGACGTCGTTCCGCGCGACCTGACCGGCCTCGCCGGGCTGCCTGGGGCCCGCGCCATGTTCGGCGTGAGGTGGTTCTTCCGGGATTGATCCAGGATCGGGGCGCGTGGAGCCGGGTTCGGTGCTCGGGCCGGCGCCCCCCATCCCCAGCCCTTCCCCCGCAAACTGCGCGGGGGAAGGGAGCCAGTCGAGTGCGCGTGGCCAGCCGAAGCGCGATTCAGGTCTCCCCCTCCCCTGCGCAGCGGGGGACGGGGGCCGGGGGGAGAGGGCTCCCGCGGCATGCACCGGCACAGCGTCGAACCCATCCGAAGTTCCCCCCTCTCCCGGCGCAGTTTGCCGGGGGA
>NZ_DATBNB010000422.1 GCF_036554565.1 Longimicrobium sp.
CGCGGAGCCGGCGAAGACCAGGAGAATCATGTCTCCATCCCCCCAGATCCGTCGCACGATGGAATCGCGATCGACGAAATCCCCTGCCCTGCCCCGCTCGCAGGCATCTTCCGGCGGCAGCACTGCCGTGGAATCCGCCGAATCGGGAGCACGTCCGCGGTGAAACGCAGGCGGCGCGGCCTCAGCCCTCAATGTCCACCTCCTCCACGTTGTCGAACCGCTCCGTGTCGATCAGCACCACGTAGGGATCGATCCCGGCGTCGGACGGCTTCTTGGGCACGGTTACGGTAATCGTGTGCTGGCCGGAGCGGATGCGGTGCATGCGCAGGTACAGTGTTTCGCCGAACTCGCTGCCCTGCCCCTCCGTCGGCGCGAAGACCCCGATGGGCACCCACTCGTCCATCGGCACCTCCGTCTCCACGCCCGTGGGCGCGACGGTCACCTTGCGTGCCTTCACCCGGATCGTCACCTGCCAGGTGCCGGCGTCCGTCTTTCGGGCCGCGGCGCGCTCCGTCTCCAGCTCCCAGAAGGTGTTCGCCGCGAACAGGTCGTGAAGCAGCGGCCGCAGCGAATCCGGCGTGACCGCCTGCAGCTCGCGGTACAGGTCCAGCGAGGTCGCGCCGCCCGGACGCGGGTTTTCCATCAGGCGCCTGAACGCCAGGTCCACGCGCTCCCGGCCCATGTACTCGCTCATGGCGAACAGCGCGAACGGGCCCTTTCGGTAGGCGGCGTACGGGTCCAGCGCCCGCAGCAGCGGCTGCGACTGGCGGATGGGCGGAATGGGCGACGGCTGGCGGAAGAAGCGCAGAAGCCGCCGCAGGTGGTCGCGCCCGTAGGTATCCTCGATTGCGCCCATCGCGGCGTACCACGCGAAGCTTTCGGTGATCAGCGGGGCGCCCTCGGCAAAGGCGTACGAAACGCCCCATTGATGCGCCATCTCGTGCGCGATGACGGCGAAGGGCATGTCGAGCCCCTGCGGGTCCTTGTCCGGATTGTACCGCGTGAACCCTTCCGTGTAGTCGATGGTCCCCGGCTCAGCGTGCGCCCCGAGCCCCTGTCCGGGATTCTCTACCAGGCGGATGATGCTGCCGTGCCGGTACCGGCCGTACGCACGGGTGTTGTACGCCAGCGACGCGCGCACGCTGCGGAGCATGCGCTGCAGGTTGGCGGCATGCGCGGGGTGATGGTACATCTGGATGGTGACCGACTGCCCCGCGCCCGCCGGAGGCGTCCACCTCTCCTCGTGCACCGCGTACGCGGCGGAAAAGAAGGCGTACTCGCTGCCGATGGGCGTGTCCGTCACGTAGTGGAAGTAGCGGCGTCCCCGTTCCGTCCACGTGCGGCGCAGCGCTCCGGGGGCGACGGCGACCTGGCCCGCGTCCGTCCCGATGACCGCATCCAGGGTGATGCGCTCGGGGCCGGTCGATTCCCGTTCGCCCGTGACGTCGCCGGCCTCGGCGAGCGTGGGGACCATGGGCCGCGCGGGAAGCCCCTGCGCGCGCCGTTCGCTGGGCTTGAAGAGCTCGCGCCCCTTCTGGTAGCCGATTGCCGGAAGCCAGTCCTGCCCTCGGAAATAGGTGCTAGCCTTCGTCACGGACAGGACCGGGTCGACCCCGCCGTTCCGGAAGCCGCGCTGCGCCACGCGCACCGTGAAGTGGAGGCGCAGCGAGTCGCCCGGCTGCAGCGGCTGCCGCAGGGCGTAGATGCGATGCCGGTGCTCCGCGTCTGCCAGCATGCGCGTGGCGGGGCGGTCGAAGCTCACGTCCCCGGTTTCGACGCCGATGGCGGGCGCCAGGTGGATGGAATCGATCGCGCCCTTCGTGTGGTTCACCAGGTGATAGGTGCCGCGGAGATCCGCCGCCCGCCGCCGGGGATGGATCTCCACGCGGAGGGTGACGCCGGCCAGGCGCGGCTGCGGAACGTCCGCGTATCGTCCGTAGCGCCGCTCGTACTCGGCGCGCAACTCCGCGACACCGGCGGCGGTGCGGTACTGGTTGAGGACGTTCGTGTTGTAGAAGATGAACCCGCCCAGCCCCAGGATGAGCCCTACCGCCAGCGCGGCGGCCCCCGCCGTCGGCCGCGTGAACCGGCCGCGGGCCAGGTGCATGCGAGTGCGCAGCTTCTTCTCCAGCCCGCGCACCCAGAGCAGCCGCGCCGCGACCGCCAGCAGCAGCGCCCACGCGGCCCAGTACATCATGAACCACAGCCACGGCCCCAGCGACGCGCCAAAGCCTCGCATGTCCGAGTACTTCCACTCCGGCATCGCGCCGTAGACGAGCAGGTTGTGCCCGACCCCGAGACGGTCGGCGAAGATGATCAGCGCATAGATGATCAGGGCCGCCATGTGGCCCAGGTACTTCTGGTTGATCATCCCCTGCACCGCCAGGGCGAGCAGCGCGAACAGCAGGTATTCGGGAAGCTGCAGACCGAACAGGACCTTCAGGTAGAGGCCCACCTGGAACTCGTGGTACCCCATGCTCACCTGGATCAGCATGCCGATGATCATCAGCACGAGCATCCACGCGGCGAGCAGCAGGCCCAGCGCCCCGAACTTGCCCAGAAACGGCACCCACTCCGGCACCGGCGTCGCATCCGAAATCTCCCCCAGCCCCGCCTCGCGCTCACGCCAGACCAGCTCGCCGGCCCAGATCACGGTGAGCATGGGGATGACGAGCCACGGCGTCATGAAGTTGGTCAGCGGCGTCGCCAGGAACGTGAGGACGTAGCCGGTCCGCGGCAGCATAGGCGTGCCCATGTTCACCAGGTGCTCGGGCAGAATCATCACCGCCACGACGGCGATGGGGATCGTGACGATCAGCCCGACCCGGCTCTTCGCGACGGCTCGGAACGACGTCCACGCGATGTCCAGCGCCTGCCGCACGTGCGTCGCGAAGCCGAAGGTTCCTTGCACGCGCGGAACCTCGATGGCGTTCCTCGCCCGCTCGGTGCCGGAGGGCGTGGGAGCGTGCGCCACACGCCGGCGCCCGATGCGGCTCCACCACGGCTGCGCGGCCAGGTGCTCGAACCGGAAGCGGGCGTACGTGAACGCCAGCACGGCGGCCGCGATGCCCACCCACAGGAGGCGCCGCCAGAGCAGCGCGCCCTCCAGCCGCAGGAGGCGCGTGTTCTTCTCGACCGGCGTCCAGTTCGTCGTAACGTCGAAAATGGTCATGTGGCCCAGGGCGTCGAGCACCGTCGCCAGCGCCAGATCGTCGAGAAAGACCATGACGGCGACCATCCCGCCGTATACGACCGAGAACAGGATCACGCTCCCCACGTAGCTGCCGATGGCCCGCCGCCCCCGCGTGGCCACCGCAAACTGGATGGCGGTGACGATGAAGGCGTTCGGCAGCGCGAGATAGGCGTACGTGGTGAGGTAGGCCATCGGGCGGAACGGTCCGACCACCTGCGCGTCCACGCCGGGCAGGTACACGGCCAGCATCACGCCCACCGGCACGGCCAGCATGATCAGCGCGTTCAGGGCGAACGCGGCCAGGAACCGCCCGCCCAGGTACTGGCCCCTGGTGATGGAGGCGGTCCAGGTGAGGGGATGCAACCCCGCCTCCACGTCGCGCACCGCCACCTCGCCCGCAACGCTCGCCCCCAGCAGGAGCCAGAACAGGCCGCAGAAGATGGTGACGACGGCGATGACGTACGGCGAGTTGATGTAGAAGTCGCCGTAGAGGGCGTCGGCCAGGAAGTTCTTCCGCACGAACAGGTACGCGACCACCACCATCGCCACGAACGGCAGCCACGTGGAAAGCCGGCGTACCTGGTAGGCGAACTCGAAGCGGAAGATCTCGCGCAGCTTCATGCCGCCGCCTCCGCCCGCTCGCGCCGCCGTCCGAGGTGGCCGGCCATGGTGGTGAAGTAGACGTCCTCCAGATCGGGCTCGGCGGGGTCGAAACCCGGGCCGGGCGATCCATCCGCGTAGACGTGCACCAGGGTCTTTCCGGCGAGCAGCTTGGTGGAGATCACCGCGTGCTCCCGCTCCATCTCCGCCAGCGCGCGCTTCTCGATCACGCTGCGCCAGATCCGCCCCCGCATCTGCTCGATGGCGCCCAGCGGCTCCGCTTCCAGCAGGATCTCGCCGCGGTCGATGATGGCCATCCGCGTGCACAGCTCGCTGACGTCCTCCACGATATGCGTCGAGAGGATCACGGCGCTGTTCTCGCCCAGTTCGCTCAGCAGGTTCAGGAACCGCACGCGCTCCGCCGGGTCCAGCCCCGCCGTCGGCTCATCGACGATCAGCAGCTTGGGATTGCCCAGCAGCGCCACCGCCACGCCGAACCGCTGCCGCATGCCGCCCGAGTAGCCGCCCAGCTTCTGCTTGCGCACGTCCCACAGGTTCGTCTGCCGGAGCAGCGCCTCTACCACCTCCTTGCGCGCCCTCCGGTCGGCGATGCCCTTGAGGATGGCGAAGTGCTCCAGCAGCTCCTCGGCGCTCACCTTGGGATACACGCCGAACTCCTGCGGCAGGTACCCGAGCGTCTGCCGGACGCGGTCCTTTTCGCGCACGACGTCGATCTCGCCGAGCTGGATACTGCCGCTGTCCGGCTCCTGCAGCGTCGCCAGGATGCGCATCAGCGTAGACTTGCCGGCGCCGTTTGGCCCCAGCAGTCCGTACATCCCCGCCGGGATCGTAAGCGTTACGTCCTTCAGCGCCTGCACGCCGTTGGGGTAGGTCTTGGATACGTCGCGGATCTGCAGTTCCATGGCTTTCCCACTGTGTACGACGCTCAGGCGGATTCCCGTGCACTCGCGTGTCTTTCCTGAGCACCAAGCACTTTACACCACAAAGAACTTGTGCGCAAGGGTCCCACGCTTGGGGGAGCCCGGCCGCGAATCTCCTCCCGGCCGCCGTCCGTATTGTCCTGTGGATAGCCGGCCTGGCTTTCGGCGAACGAAGGTCTTGCGCGCCGGCCCCGCCCCGGGCCCTTGTTGGCCAGGGGGACTGCACGATCACAGCGGACGGTATGGCAGAGAAGCAGGAGGCAAGCAGTACCCGCCGAGGAAGAAAACCGAAGCTGACACGTACTTATTGCGTGGGCTGCTGGAGGGAATTCAAAACCGATGGGCAGATCCCCTGCCCTGCTTGTGGAAGTAGCCCGGTGCTGCCTAAACGAGAAAGCCTGGGCTACCGTATCCTGATGTGGATCCTGTGGGTGGACGCTGCAATCTCGATCGGTATGGGGATCTTGCTGGTGGGGAGCTGCGGCTGAAGGCCCAGGGCGCCAGCGACCAGCACAACGAACGATCCGGCGGAGCTCGGGAACCCCGAACCCCACCGGATGCGTATCCTGGCGCTACGTCAGGACCTTCACCTTCCTCAACAGTGCGCCGGGCGCCGCGCCCTGGCTCAGGGCGCCGGGGGGCGCATCCCGAGCCGCTGCTGCAGCCACACCAGACGGTCGCGCGCAGCCTCGGCGTTCAGGCCGTGCCCCGCGTTGTACCAGAGGATCGTCTTGGGATTGCGCACCGCGGCGTGCAGCCGCTCGGCATCGCGCGGCGGGACGAGGTCGTCCTGCCGCCCCGACTGCAGCAGGAGGGGCGTCGGCGACGCGAAGCCCACGTACTTGATCGGCTCGATCGGGATCATCGACTCGAGCCAGCGCCGCCGCTCCGCGCACGCGAGCCCGGCGAGCGGGCTGTCGCCGTCCTCGGGGCCGGCGAAGTGCGAGACGAGCCCGCCGTCGGCCACGGCGAGAATGCCCGT
>NZ_DATBNB010000423.1 GCF_036554565.1 Longimicrobium sp.
TGGCTCCCTTCCCCCGCGCAGTTTGCGGGGGAAGGGTTGGGGATGGGGGGCGCCGCGGCATGCGCCAATCCATGCCTCCCCCGGCTCGACGTTGAAGTCTGCACCTCTAGTGTTCGCCCTTTGAATCGGCAGCACCTTTCATCCACCAACCACATCATCATCCAATGCCAGAACCGGCTCAGGGGAACGGGATGGAGGGGCTGAAGGGGAAAACGGCGCTGGTGACGGGAGCCTCCAGCGGCATCGGCCTGGCGGTGGCGCGCGAGCTTGCGGCCGCGGGCGCCTGGGTGGGCCTGGTGGCGCGCTCGCCCGAGCCGCTGGCGCGCGCCGCCGCCGAGGTGGGCGGCCACGCCATGCCCGCCGACGTGGGCACCCACGAGGGCGTGCACACGCTCGCCACCTACGTCGCCGAGCTGCTGGGCGATGCGCCCGACCTGATCGTCGGCGCCGCGGGGGCGTTTTCGCTCGCGCGGCTGGACCGCGCCGACCCCGCGGACTTCGACCGGATGCTGGCCGCCAACCTCCGCGGCCCGTTCCTGCTGATCCGCGCCTTTCTGCCCGCCATGCTGCGGCGCGGCAGCGGGCACTTCATCCACCTGGGCTCCGTCGCCGGGCGGGTGGCCTTTCCGGAGAACGGCGGGTATTCCGCCTCCAAGTTCGGCCTGCGCGGCCTGCACGAGGTGCTGCTGGCCGAACTGCGCGGAACGGGCGTGCGCGCCACGCTGGTGGAGCCGGCGGCCACCGACACGCCCCTGTGGAACACCGTCAATCCGGACGAGCGCGCCGACCTTCCGTCGCGCGCGTCCATGATGCGCCCCGAAGACGTGGCGCGCGCCGTGGTGTTTGCGGCGTCGCAGCCCCCGGGCGTGCAAATCCCCAGCATCGCCGTAGAAGCAGCCGGCTGAAAGCCCATGTTCCTGCTGAACGTAAAGGCCTCGTACGATTCCGCGCACTTCCTTCGCGACTACAAGGGAAAGTGCGAAAACCTCCATGGCCACCACTACGTCGTCGAGGCCGGCCTGGCCTTCGAAGACGTGGGCCCCGGCGGCATGGCGTTCGACTTCGGCGACGCCAAGCGCCACCTGCGCGCCATCGCCAACGAGCTGGACCACCACAACATCAACGACATCCCGCCCTTCACCGAGCTGGAGCCCAGCGCCGAGAACCAGGCGCGGTGGATCTTCCAGGAGCTGCAGGCCCGCCTGGGGCCCGAGGGCCAGAACCTGGTGTACGTTAAGGTGTGGGAAACCCCCAACCAGTGGGCGCAGTACTCGCTCAAGCCCACCTGGTAGGCTGCCGATGTACATCCTGCTGACGGACGCCCTCACCTGCCCGCGCTGCGGCCCCGGGTTCGGGCTGCTGGTGCAGGCCGACCGGCTGGAGGAGCGCCGCGTGGTGGAGGGACGGCTGGGGTGCGCCAACTGCCGCGAAACCTACCCCGTCCGCGGCGGCGTCGCCCACCTTTCCCTCGTTCCCGCGGGGGAGGCGGATGCCGCTGCCGATCCCCCCGCGGACGATCCGGATGCGCCGGTGAAGCTCGCCGCGCTGATGGGGCTGGCCGGGGCGCGGGGACTGGTGATGGTGGAGGGCCCCGGCGCGCGTCACGCGGCGGCTCTCGCGACGATGGTGCCGGAGGTGGAAGTCGTCGCTCTGGATGACGCCACGGCGCAGCCTCCGGCGATGGAGCCGGGGGTCAGCCGGGTGAGGGCCGGGGCCGCGCTGCCCTTCCGTGACGGAGCGATGCGCGGCGTGGCGCTCACGGGCGGGGCCGGCGACGCGCGGCTCCGCGAGGCGCTGCGGGTACTCGCCCCCGGCGCCCGGCTCCTGGTGGACCCCGCCGACGCAGAAACCGCCGCGCGGCTGCGGGTGCTGGGGGCGCAGGTGATGCTGGAACAGGAGGGTGTGGTGGTGGCCGCGGCGCCCGGCCGGCCGGTGCAGCTGGGGGGCCGGCGGCCGGGCTGACACGCGCTCCGCTCGGTTGCGGGAGCGGCCCCTCGCCAGTACCTTGGGAACCTTCGGGGCGCGGCTGGCGCGCCCCGCCGAGCGGGTCCCGCCGGCAGTCAAAGCCGCGCCTCCGCGGCCCACAGACAAGTCCTTCTCGCATCTCCACTTCGTGGCTATGTCCTGGTTCACGAACCTGATCGGCGGCCGCTCCGGCTCGCAGGAGCGGGAGCCGGATTACTACGAGGAGGGCACGGTCCTGCTCCACCAGGAGAAGTACCACGAGGCCCTTACCTCGTTTCGGCTGGCGCTCCGTGAAAGCCCCAACGATACCGACGTCCTGCAGCAGATCGCGGTGACGTACACGCGCATCGGCATGACCGACGAGGCGCTGAAAACCTACCGCCGCGTGCTGGAACTGAAGCCCCACGCCTCGGGCGCCCACTACGGACTCGCCTTTCTGCTGCTTCAGCAGGGGCAGCAGGACCAGGCCGTGGCGCACCTGCGGGCGTTCCTGGCCCGGCCACCGCAAACGCCCAACGCGCAGCGCCACGTCAGCCACGCCAGGCAGACGCTGGCGGAGTTGACGGGCGAGGGCGAAGGCTCGCCGGAGCTTCAGCTTCCGCTGTGAGTGGCGAAGGCGCCCCGGAGATCGTCATTGCCTTCAGCACCGCGCCCGACGCCGCGACGGCGGAGCGGATCGCCCGCGCGCTGGTGGAAGAGGGGCTGATCGCCTGCGCCAACCTGGTTCCCGGCCTCACGTCCGTGTATCGGTGGGAAGGGCAGGTGCACGCCGATCCCGAGGTGCTGCTGCTGATCAAGACCCGCCGGGAGAACGTGGCCCGGCTCAAGGAGCGGCTGCCGGAGCTGCACCCGTACCAGGTTCCGGAGCTGGTGGTGGCCCCGGTAGAAGACGGGCTGGCGCCGTACTGCAGGTGGGTGATGGACGAAACGCGGCCGTAGCACCGGCGGCCGTGGGTGGGAGCGAAGGGACGGAAGGACCGGCCCCCCGTTGGAACTGAAAGCGGAACGGCTCGGATGACGAAGGCGGAGGACGAAGCTCCACAGCAGGATGGGCAGACGGAGGCCGTCGAGCCGCCCCGCAAGCGCACGCGCAAGGCGCCCGCGGGTGCGGGCGGCGGCGACGCCTCGCCCGACGCGTGGCTGGC
>NZ_DATBNB010000424.1 GCF_036554565.1 Longimicrobium sp.
CGCGACTCCACGGCGGAGTCGCCCGCCGCCGTCGCCGTGGCCGTCAGGTCGCCCGCGGCGGTGACCGCCGCCGCGACCGTCACCGCCGAGCCGCGGTAGCGAGCGCCCACCGAGACGCCGAGCCCCTCGTACTCGTAGTCGGTGCCCGTGGTCGCCTCGAAGAGTCCGCCATCAGGAAACGCGCGCGACACCGAGTCGCGCAGCGCGCCCGTGTACAGGTCCAGCCCCACGCCCACGTCCACCCGCGGCACCAGGATGTACGCCGCGCCCGCCCGGAACCGCGACAGGCCGCCGCGCGAAACGAAGCGGTCGCGCACGAAGCGGCGCTGGCCCGCGATGTCCAGCGAGTCCTCGATCACCGCCTCCCAGCTCTGGTCCAGCACCGCGGCGTACCCGATGGAGGCCACGAGGCGCGAGCCGAAGGGGAACGCCGCCTGGATGGCCGGAAAGCGCGCCGTGGTCACCCGGTCGGCTGAACCGTCGAGGGTGAAGGCGTCGGACTGCAGGGTCAGCGTTACGCCCGCCACGGGAAGCCCCGACAGCGCGGCCGGGTTCACCAGCGAGAAGTGCGGCCCCTGGAACCCCGCCGCGATGCCGCCCAGGGCGCGGCCGCGGGCGTCGATCGGCTCCAGCGGATAGCCCAGCGAGTACGCCGACAGCAGCGACTGCGCGCCGGCGGGGGCCGCGGCCAGCGCCGCCAGCAGCAGCGCGGAGCCCGGAATGCGAAGGCGGATCATGGCAGTCGGCGGCGGGCGGGAAGCGTGTAGACGATGCGCAGCAGCGGATCGCCCCGGAAAAAGCCCACGCCGAAGGTGGGCGGCCCCGGCCCGAACTCGCTCAGCAGCGCGAAGGTGGTGGGCAGCGTATCGGCCGAGAACACCGTCTGCAGCGCGAGGCGGGTCAGCGGGATCACCGCCAGCGTGTCGGTCTTGGGATTGTAGAACACCGGCTGGTCCAGCAGCCCGGCCGGGTCGCCCGGGGCGCAGCACCCCAGGGGCGCCCGGCGGCCCAGCTCCGGCTCGCTCACCCGCCGCAGGTGCAGGGGCAGCAGCCCCAGGGGACCGAACCCGTTGGGCACGTTCACCGGTTTCAACAGCAGTTCCACGGAGTTCAGCTGCACGTCGCGAAGCCCCACCTCGGCGCAGGCCTGCGGCGCCGCGCACCCGGGCACCCGCTGGTTCACGTCGATCTCCAGCAGGGTGCGGGCGCCCCGCACCCCGCCGGCCGCGACGATCCCCGCGGCGGGCTCCGGCTGCTCGGGCGTGTACACCGTCACCGCGTCGGTGCCGCTGGCGCTGATCACGAAGGTGGTGTCGGGGCGCGCGCTGTCGGGCCGCACGCGGGCGCGCAGCACGAAGCCGGTGATCCGCACCCTCGTTCCCGGCTCGGCACCCGTGATCACCACGCCCTTCGACGTGCTGTCGGCGAGCGCACGAACGTTGGCGACGGTGAGCGGGAACACGAGCGAATCGCCGGGCGATCCGGCCGTCCGGGTGGCCTGGCTCAGCAGCGCGCCGCGTGTGCCGCCCGGCTGGGTGAACGGCACCTCGACGCTGCCCGTGTCCGCCGCCAGCTGCCAGGTGGCGCTCCCCGGATCGTAGTCCTGGACGCCCTGGAACACCCGCAGCGTGAACGGCGTGGTGGAGGCCAGCGTGTCTACCCGTACTACGAGCTCGCCCCCCGTGAAGGTGAACAGGCTGTCGGTACGCGACACGCCGTCACGCAGGTACGTAACCTGGCGCGGAAAGGCCTGGAAGCGGCCCAGCGCGTGCGCGTAGAGGCCCGCGTAGTTCTCGGCGACCGTCAGGTACGTGGCCGCGTGCACGCTGGTGTAGCCGCTGTGCGAGCTGAGCACCCGGAAGAACTGCGACGCGGGCACCAGCACTTCGCGCGTCACGGGCTGGGCATCCGCGGGAAAGCCGCCCGGCAGCGTCGGCGTTTCGTCGGTGCAGGCGGCCGCGCCCGCGAGGAGCGCGGCGGCCAGGCCGAACAGGATAATACGGCGTTGCATCCGTCCAGAGGTCTTGCGTGTGGGTGCTTTCGCACCCGTAAAAGCGCGGCGGCCGAG
>NZ_DATBNB010000425.1 GCF_036554565.1 Longimicrobium sp.
GCGCATCATGTTCGTTTTGCGAGGCGCCGAAATCCGAACCGTCTGCTCACCCGAGAAGGTCAGGAGTTTCTACGGCATCGGTGTTTTTTATCATCGAACCGCCCTCCCCTTGGATAGCCCTTGATCGCAACCGGTAGCCGATGGTCGCTTCGATCACCCGGGAACGGAGCATCTCTACATTGTCACTTCGCTGCACATGTAGATCAGCCGTTCGGGCTAGCTTTTCGAGCAAGGCCTTGGTCCGGTACTTCTCATCCAAAAGCAGAAGGCCTTCCTCTCGCGAGTTAAGTTCTCCCAGTGAGGCCAAATCACGTTTCATTTCCTCATCGGAAATGTCGCGCTTTTGTTTAACCGGCGCGCGTGTTTTTTTACTCGGACTGGGCAGCAGCCCAAGCTTTCGCTCGCCCGTCGTGAGCGATTCTACGTCGGCTCGACTCAAGCTAGCGAGAAACCTAGAGACGGCTGATAGGACCTGCGTAACCTCGTCTTGAGCCATGGAATCACCCTTCGATCTTCTGTAGGAATTCTGTAGTGAGCGATTCCAACTCGGTCAGGACCTCTTTGTATGTACCGCTTGATTGCGGAACGAGCACCACGGGGACCCCTGATTGCGGCGCATCTCCGAATAAAGACTTGTTCTCACGGATAAATGTCGAGAACACGGGCACGCCCAATCTCTTGGTCTGAGCGATGAACGGCCGCATGGCGGATATCGGCTGCCCCCCGTACATGCTCACCATCGTGAATACTACCCCTAGGATCTCAGGGCTAATCTGGATTCCTGGTTGTGCGTTGTCCAGTTCGGCGTATTCGTTAAAGTCCGTAACCAGAGCGGTCACGCTTCGTTGAAGGTAATCAATGCCCAATGTTGACAAATAATCCGGCTTGGCTGGTATGAGGATGTAATCACTCGCCACGATAGCAGTTTTGGTCACCACGTTGAAGTTCGGCGGGCAATCGATCAGTATTATGTCGTAGGTATCCGGATCGATAGCATCGATTCCATCACTTAAACGCCGGTGCACCTTTAGGTAGTTCTGCTTCGATTGTTTTAGGGTGGCACCACCCAATTCCGTCGCAAGTTCCAAATCAACGTTTGATCAATCCTAGATGCGATGGGATCAGATCCAGGGAACCATCGGGGATTCGTGCGTTCGCGGCTGTCGGTGAAATCACCAGATCTTCAAGAGAGAGGGCCTGGCCACTTGAAAACGAATCGAACCACGCCTTGATCGTCTTTCCGGCCGAAAGCTCTGCCTCCCAATACTCTGGGCGCACAAGTGAGAAGGTGAGGCTAGCTTGCGGATCAAGGTCAATCGCGAGGACCCGCTGGCCGCGAAAAGCGAGTTCTGTCGCGAGGTTGGAAGTTACTGTCGTTTTGCCAACGCCACCTTTGTAGTTGATTACTGATACAACCAGCATCGAATCGCCCCTTACTTGTGGTTTGCGTACATCCGTTGCTCGATTATATGGCCCGAATCACGCCCGGACCAGATGGGGCAATCCTCGCGGAGCCCGAGGTTACGAGTGCAGCCGCGGCCGTCGGCCCGCTGTCACAATCCAGTTTAGAGCCACGTTAATGAACACGCGGCTCGCCCCGGCGTGCGCCCCGGGCCACCTGTTCCACCGTTCCCACGCCACGGCATGATCCGGGTATTCTCGACATTCCCGCGCCCGCGCACCGGGCTCGCTGTGCTCTGCGGCGTGCTCACCCTTGCCGCGTGCACCGACCTCGCGGGTCCCTTGCCGCGCGCCGGGGTGCCTGACGAGCTGGAGTTCTCGATGGGCGGATACGAGGCCCCTTCCGCCGACGTGGTGCTTCGCGGCGACACGGTGGTGCTGCGGCGCGGGCACTGGGCGCCGACCAGCCCGTCGCAGAACGACAGCGTCAAAACCGTTCCGTCGGCGCAGGCCTGGGCGAACTTCTGGACCACCGTCGACGAAATCGGCGTAAACTTCTGGCGCAGGAGCTACGTGGCCGAGAACATCGCCGACGGGGCGGGCTGGTCTCTGCGCCTGTCGGCGGACGGCCGAACCGTGGAGTCGTACGGCAGCAACGCCTACCCGGACAGCCGCGGCGCCGAGCACGAGGGCGAGTGGACGCCCGAGTTCCGCGCCTTCATGGCAGCGATCGAGGAACTGGCCGGCGGGCCGCTGTACAAGTAGCCGAGCGCGTCCGTACGCAACCGAGCGGCCCCGCGACGAACCTCGTCGCGGGGCCGCGCTTGTTGGCGACCTTGCGGAAGACGCGTCATTCGCGTCGAATGTACGAAGTGATCACCTGTCCGACCCAACGAGGAATGCATGGGCCCGCAGATCGACGAACCGGATTGGAAGACGCTTCGCGCATTGCAGCCCACGCTGCTGGACCGGCTCTGCGCGCAGATCCTGGACGAGTGCCGCGCCGTGGTGGACGACGCCAGCCTGACCGCGCACGAGCGCTACCTGAAGACGTTCGAGCTGATCCAGCACCGCGACGAAGACATCGCCATCGCGTTCAATGACATGCGGCGCTCCATGGCTGTCCTGAAGCTCACGGCCATCCGCCGGATGGGGTTGCTCACGGACGTGGAGTTCCAGCGCTTCAGCCCGAAGATCCGCGAAACCGTGGATTCTTTTCTCGCCTCCCGCTCTTAGGATCTCTGCTCACCAGCCACGTCCGATGCCCTGCCCGACTTGATTTCACGATACACGAAGATGCCCAGGAGGGTGGCGAGGGGAACCAGGATCGTCGCCAGGCCCGCGGCCGACTTGTCGGCGTAGATCAGCCCGCCACCAACCAGCACCACCAGCACCGCCAAAACGAAAGCGAACCACTGCGCGCGTCCGGACTGCCGCAAGGGTTCGCTTTCGCACCACTGACGGTGCTCCTGCTCTTTGGTGGCGCTGTTGAGAACCCACGCGATGGAGCGGGGCTCGACTTCCTTGTACTGGGCCAGGATGAACGGGTGCGGGAGCGGCCCGGAATACCGTTCGATGACGGCCCGAATCTCCTGTACGAGCTCTTCGGGTTCTGCCTCTGCTCCCAGGGACGCGCCGGGATCACCCGCCGGAGCCGCCTCCGGCAGGTGCTTCTTGCGTGTGACCTCTCTCCTGGCCTTGGTAAGTTCCATGTCCAGATCCGTCGCGCCTCGATTGCGCGGTGGCGAAGGCGTCCAGCAGACGCATCACGTCCGAACTCAGCTCCCGGGGCAAGTGCGGCCGCGGCACCACAGGAGTGTCCCATTCAGCAGTGCGAGCCGCCGCCAGACGCCTGGTGAGTTCACCCCGGCGTTCCGCTGGCAGCCGCTGCGCGTAGGCGAGCAGCGCTCGCTCCAGATCGCCCCCGATCGCATGGAAGTCGCCCGCGATGGCTTCTGCGTCCCGGCCGCGCCGCGGAGCCGGAGCGAGTTGCCGAAACCAGGCGGGGTTCCCGCGGAGATCCAGCAGGCTTGCGGCGCCCGTCAGGCTCGAATACCAGCGTGTGTTCTTCGTACGCATTGCACGACCTTGTGGCTACGTCTCTGCGCCATGGTTGGAGCGCTACCCAATGATGCACGCCCACGCTCGGAGTGTCAAGATATTTCGTACGCTTCGTTCATGTCTGTCTGCGCGAGGTCTACCAGGAACCCGCTGATGCGCTCGCTGACGGCGTGGAGGAACGCGGCGCCTTTCTCCGGCGTGGCCGCGGACGGGTCGCCTACGCCAGTGTCGGCGGAGATGGCCGTCCAGCGGCGCGGAGCCCAGGCCCAGCCCTCGCGCAGGCCGGCGATCCTCGACTTCTTCTCCGTCCCCGGCCCCGCCTCGGCCAAAGGCAGAACGAGCTCGGGCGCGATGTGCATCATCACGCTCGTTTCCAGCTCGCCCGCATGGTCGCCGGGCTCCGCGAAGAACGGCCGCGGGTCCACGCAGTTCCACCAGTTGATGGCGCACAGGAACACGCCCACCTGCGGCTGAAGCTCGCGGATGATCGCGCGGAAGTCGTTGCCGCCGTGGCCGTTCAGAATCACGAGCTTGCCGATGCCCTGCCCCGCCAGCGAGTGGGCGATGTCCCGGAGGATGGCCAGCTGCGTCGTGGGATTGACGTTGAGGCAGAGCGGGATTTCCAGCTGCCCCGTCTGCACGCCGAACGGAACCGTCGGGAGCACGATCACCCGCGCCCCGCGATCCCACGCCAGCCGCGCCGATTCCGCGGCGGCGGCGTCGCACTGCAGGGTGTCGGTGGCGTAGGGCAGATGGTAGTTGTGCGCCTCCGTGGCGCCCCAGGGAAGCACGGCCACGTCGTAGCGCATGTCGGCTACCGTCTTCCAGGTGGTCTCGGCGAGAACGTACGGTCGGGCCACGGTGCTTCCTCGGTCTGCGGAAAGGGACGGGACGGAAGGTACGAAGTACGCGGTATGAATCGAACGGACAAGCCCCGCGCCGGAAGGTCCGGCGCGGGGCTCTCGTCATCCTCCCCTGCCTCAGTAGAAGCGGAGGACTTCGATCTGCTGGTTGTTGACGGCTCGTCCCTCGAAGCGGACGAAGTCGCCCACGCGCAGGCGGTGGAACTCGTCCATCGTGGCGCGGGGCGAGTTGGACGGCACGTAGGCCGTGGCGTTCACCCCCTGGCGGATCTGGATCACCAGCGCGTTCCGCTGATGGTCGATCTGCGCCACCTGTCCCGAGAACACCTGCGCCTGCCCGCTCGTGGTGCCGCCCATGGTGCCCTGGCCGCTGGTGCCGGGGGCGGGCTGGCCGTTGCGCTCCTGCACGCTCTGCCGCACCTGGATGCGGCCCACGTAGTACTCGTTCTGCGAAACCTGCTGGATCTCCATGTCGACGACGTCGCCGCGCTCCAGCGCCGTGACCGGGTACTGCTGCTGCTGATAGACCACCTGCGTCCGCTGGTCGTAGCGGATGGCGCCCCGCTGGCCCTGCTGCGTGGCAACGTTGATCACCTGCCGCTGCTGGTCGACGCCCTGCACCTCGACGGTCACCACCCCGCCCTGCCCCTGCTGGCCCTGCTGCTGGCCTCCGGCGCCCGCCGCCCCCGCGAGAATTTCGCCCAGGGTGCCCAATCCGCCGCCCGCGCCCGCGCAAGCCGTGGTGGAAAGGGCCAGTACACAAACCGCCACCCGGCGGCCAAGATGGAGCATGGACATGCGAAAGCTCCGCGTAGATGGTTGCACGCTCGTTCGTTCCGATTGCGGGCTCACCGGGGCAAGAGCGGTGCCGCGCGCCATCTGTATCTCGCTCTGGGGCAAACACATAGGAAAAGCCTCACTCGTCGCGGGTGGTGGTCATCCCCAGCGCACGGGGACCGTACTCCCAGGAGGACGGCGCTCGCCCCTAAGCAGTTGCCGGGCAAGAGGTTGTGGTACGCCGTCAGCAGATGGCAATCCGCCCACGCGCTCCGCATTCGTCAGGAACGGGA
>NZ_DATBNB010000426.1 GCF_036554565.1 Longimicrobium sp.
TCGCCTGTGTGGGCGCCAGCCACGTGCGGAAAGCCTGGTCCGGCAGCGCGGTCTTGGCGCTCTCCAGAATGCGCGACCAGATTTCCCCGGCAGTGAGCTCCATCACATCCAGCAGCAGGACGGCGACCGCAGACGACACCCGGGCAACGTAGAACTGCCTTGTGGATAAGTCAAGAAAGCCCGCTAAGTGCCTGGAGTTACCTGCGTTTGGCACCCAGATGCGCACGGTGTCGCATCCGGCTCGCCTGCGGATTCGGCAGGCTTCCGAAGCTCCCCCGAACCGGCCGGCTGCGGACTTGACCCACGTGGCGCGCCTGTATAACCTTGGAAGCCCACAGTGGGATTTCCCACCTTGATGAAGGAGGCTTGGATGAAAGTAGTCGCGGAGCGGGACGTTCGGGTCGACAGCAAGAAGCGAGTGACGCTGACGGGTGCGGAGTACGAGCACTACCGGATGAGCCGATATGATGATGGACGCATTCTGCTTGAGCCGCGGGTGCTGCGCGTACCCGATGCGATCTCCCGGCTCACGCTTTCGCACGTTGACGAGGCGATGACCAACCTTTCCGCCGGCGTCGCCGGCGACGAATTCGACCTTGACGAAGTCCGGGACCTGATCGACGAACCCTGAACCAACTGGCCGGATGCCGTACGTGGTGCGAAAGGGCGTGCCCGAAGTGCTGGAGCTCTGGAAGCGCCTCCTGAAGGGCCACCGGCAGAACTCCCTCTCTCCATCGGATCGCGAGCTCTTCAAGCGGTGGGCAAAGGCAATTGCGCTTCTTCGGGCCGACCCTCGGCACCCGGGTTTGCGGACACATGAGATCGAGCCGCTCTCCCGCCGGTTCGGACGCAAGGTCTTTCAATCGTATCTGGAGAACAACACGCCCGGTGCGGGCAGGATGTACTGGGCGTACGGGCCGGAGGACGGCCATATTACGGTGGTCGGCCTGGAGCCACATCCCGAAGACCGGAAGTCCAGGGGCTATGACCGCGTCTCGCTCTCCAACCTTCCTCCGCGCGATCCGCCAGGGTGACCGTGCGGTACTGCCGCCGCGGACCGGGATCGCAGGTTGACGGAACCGGCCACCTCCGCTACATTCACTGTCTTTGCCACAAAGGCCTTCCCGGCCCTCCATTCTCGTTACGACGCAGCACCCGAAGGGGTTGACCGATGAAGCCGAGTTATCGTCCGCGCAACCGCAAGCGGATCAACAAGCATGGGTTCCGGGCCCGGATGGCCACCAAGGGCGGCCGCGCCGTCCTGAACGCCCGCCGCCGCAAGGGGCGCCACAAGCTGGTGGTCGAAGTTCCGAGCAAGTACTGAGCGGCGACCCGAACGCCGCGCGCAGCGCACCCCGGTCCATGGACCCGGACGGCGCGGGCGAACGGCAGGGCTTCGGCCTGCCCAGACGGGCGCGGATCACCTCTTCGGATGAGATCCGCGCATTGTTCAGACGGGGGAAGAGGAGCAAGACGCGCCACCTGGACGCGTTCGTCTCCCCTTCCCCCGCTCCGTTTGCGCGCCTGGGCGTCGTGGTTCCCAAGCACAAGCGCACCATCGTGAAGCGAAACCTGGTCAAGCGCCGGCTTCGCGACCTGGGGCGCACCGTGGTGCTGCCGGCACTCCGAAACCGCGGGCTGGCATTGGACGTACTGTTCCGTGCCCGCCCCGAAGCCTACACCGCCTCGTTCGCGGACCTTCGCGACGAGGTGGCCGCGTTCACGGAGGAGCTGTGCTCGCGCGCGCGATGATGTCAGCCATCCGCTTCTATCAGAAGGGGATCTCGCCGCTGAAGCCCCCCGTCTGCCGCTTTCATCCCACGTGCTCGCACTACGGGATGGAGGCGCTGCAGCGGTACGGCGCGGCGCGCGGCTCGTGGCTGCTGCTGAAGCGGCTGCTGCGCTGCAACCCCCTGTGCAAGGGTGGCTTCGACCCCGTTCCCTGAGCGGGCCGACCCGTACCCGGTGGAACCACCACAAGATGGATCAGACCAAGCGGCTCATTCTCTTCGTCGTTCTCTCGACGGCGTTCATCTTCGCGTGGGAGGCGCTCTTTCCGCGCACCCCGCCGGCACCGGTGCGTCCTCCGGCGGACTCCGCCGCGGCCAGTAGCCCGGCGCAGGCGCCGGGGCTGCCAGTTGCGGCGCTGCCGTCCACCGCCCCGTCGCAACCCGGCCAGCCCGAGCGGTTCGTGCACGTGCGCTCGCCGCTCTACGACTACCGCTTCTCCACGCGGGGCGCGGCGCTGAACGCAGCCACGCTGCCGCGCTTTTCCAGCTACGTGCAGGCGGGCCAGAGCGTGCAGCTGGTGCCGCGCAGCGCCCGCGACGTGCTGGCGCGCCGCCTGGTCGTCGGCCGCGACACGCTGGACTTCCGTGGCGTTCACTTCACCCCCGACGCCGCGTCGCTGGTCCTGCGTGAAAGCGACGGGCCGCGGCAGCTGCGCTTCGTGTCGGACCCGGTGGGGGCGGTGCGCGCCGAGCTCACCTACACCTTTCGGCCCAACGACTACACCGTCGACGTGCAGGGGCGCTTCATTGGCCTGCCCGCCGGCGTGCAGCCGCAGATGGTGACGGAGCTGGGCACCGGGCTGGCGCCTCACGACGCGGTGGAGCACGGCTCGGCGAACGAGCTGGCGGTGGTGGGGTGGAATCGTGAGCGGGTGGAACGCGAGTCGATCCGCAAAATCCAGGCGCCCGACACCCTTGCCGGGCCGCTCGTGTGGACGGGGATCAAGGACCGCTATTTCCTGATCGCCCTCAT
>NZ_DATBNB010000427.1 GCF_036554565.1 Longimicrobium sp.
CCGCCGGGCGCGGTGCCGCGTTCGCGGGCGCGAAGCCGGTTCGCGTCGTCTTCGACGCTTCCATCCTGGGCCGCGGGACGGCGCAGGTGGAGTTCCGGACCGGGATCTTCCGCGTGGTGCAGCACCTTGTGCGCGCGCTCGCCGCCACGGGGGCTTGCGACCTTGCGTTGGCCGCGCCGTTCTCGCCCGAGATCGCCGCGTACACGCGCTGGTACGTCCGTTCCGACCCGGTGCTGCGGCACGTTCCGATGCACTCCGCCGGCCCCGGGCTGTGGCTGCTGGAGCGCCTGGTCCATGCGCACCAGTCCCGGCGCGGCGGTCCCGGGGCCTCGGCGGCCACCAAGGCGTACCGCCGGGTGCTGCTGCACGGGCGCAAGGCCGCCGCGGCCGTCCTTCCGCCCAGGACGCTGCGCCCGCCGGATGGGGACGTGTTCCATTCGCCGAGGTATGCCCTGCCGGAGATGTCCGTCACCGGGAGAGCGGTACGGTTCCTGACCGTGTATGACCTCATCCCGGTCGTGGTCCCCCAGTTCTGCTCGCAGGCCGCGCGCGACGAGCTCCACACCATCCTGCGAAGCATCGGCTCGGGCGACTGGGTGTTCACCGGCTCGGAATCGGCCCGGGCGGACCTTTGCGAGTACCGCCCGGACCTGGACCCCGCGCGAGTGGTGGTGGCGTACAACGGGGCCGATCCGGCTACGTTCCGCCCGGTGGCCGATCGCGCCCGCATCGCGGAGGTGCTGCGGCGCCACGGGATCCCGGACGCACCGTACCTCCTGAGCGTGAACGCGGTGGAGCCGCGAAAGAACATCGAACGGGCGGTACGGGCGTTTTCGCGGATGACGTCGCAGGAGCGCCTGGCCGACCTTCGCATGGTCCTGGTGGGGAACATGGGGCAGGATCCCCACCGGTTCTTCGAGGCCGCGCGGGAGGCCGGGCTTTCGCCCGACCGGCTGGTGGTGACCGGCTACGTCCCGGACGAGGACCTGGCCGCGCTGTACAGCGGTGCGCTCGCGTTCGTGTACCCTTCGCTGTACGAGGGCTTCGGGCTGCCGCCCTTGGAAGCCATGCAGTGCGGGACGCCGGTGATCACCTCGAACACCTCCTCGCTTCCCGAGGTCGTGGGCGACGCGGGAATCATGGTGGAGCCCACGGACGAGGACGCGCTCAGCCAGGCCATGCTGGACGTATGCCGCGACGGGGAGCTGCGGCGCCGGATGCAGGCCCGCTCGCTGGCCCGCGCCGCCCGCTTCAGCTGGGAGACGTGCGCCCGGCAGACGATCGCCGGCTATCGTGCCGGGCTCGCCGGGCGATGAGCGCGTCGTGCACGGGATCTCCCGTCCGCCAGCGCCCGGGCGCGGAACGTCGGCCGCGAGCGGCACGCGCCGCTCCCGGCTGGCACCGGCCGCCACACCTCATTCTGAACATCGCCGCATTGTGACGAAGATTCACCCGTACGACGAGCCGGAGCTCACGGTGCCTCGGAGAGTGGTGCGCAGGGTCCGGTACGAGCTGGGCCAGGCCGGGCTCACCGAGGAGTGGGTGGCCGGGCGTTTCGGCTCGGCCTACCTGTGGCGCAGGCGGCTGGGCAGCCGGCTGCGTCCTTCGGCCCCTCCGCGGATGCCGCTGCGCTCGTCGCTGTGCCGCCAGGACCAGCTGGAGTCGCCCGCGTTCCGGGCGTGGGCCGCACGCATGGGGGAGCCATTCCGGCTGCACCGCAAGGTGTGGGAATTCTGCTATATCGCCCAGGCGCTCGACGAGCGCGGGATGCTGCAGCCGGGGCGGAGGGGACTGGGCTTCGCCGTGGGCCACGAGCCGCTCCCCGCGCTGTTCGCGTCGATGGGCTGCGAGGTGCTGGCCACCGACCTGGCGGCCGAGCAGGCGCAGGGCACGGGGTGGATCGAATCCGACCAGCACGCCAGCTCCCTGGCCGACCTGAACGTGAACGGGGTCTGCCCGCCGGAGGCGTTCGCCCGCCGGGTGTCGTTCCGCCCCGTGGACATGAACGCCATCCCGGCCGACCTGTCGGGGTTCGACTTCCTGTGGTCGTCGTGCTCGCTCGAGCACCTGGGATCGCTTCGGCACGGGGCCGAGTTCATCTACAACGCCATGCGGTGCCTGCGCCCCGGCGGGATGGCCGTGCACACGACGGAGTACAACGCGTCGTCCAATGGCCCGACCGTGCGGACCGGCGGGGCGGTCATCTTCCGCCGCCGGGACCTGCGCGCCATCGCGGCCGAGCTGCGGGCCGCCGGCCACGACGTCGCCGAGCTGGACTTCACCGAGGGAACCCTCCCCGCCGACCTCCACGTCGACCGGCCGCCGTACACGATGGATCCGCACCTTCGGCTCAGCCTCGAGGGCCACGTGGCTACGTCGTTCGGCCTGATCGTAAGAAAGGCCGAGGCGTCGTCCGGCCCCCGCATCGGATAAAGAGGCGCGAGGTGCCGAACGAACGAACCACGGCTGGTGCGGCGACCGCCCCGGCTGCGCCCGCCGCTCCCGCGCGTTCGCCACTGCGCGTGGCGTACGACCTTTCCAGCCTGGGGCTGGGACACGCCGACCGCCTGCACCGCACCGGCATCTTCCGGGTGGTGGAGCGGCAGGCCACGGACCTGCTGGGCGCGAGGGAGTGCGAGGTCACCTTCACGGCCCTGCGCTCGCCGACCCTCTTCGCATACACCGCCGACTTTTTGCGCGCGTCTCCCGCCCTTCGAGGCGGGACCCTCGCGGGAACGCAGCCCGGGCTGGGGGTCGTGAAGCGGCTGCTGGAGGCACACGCGTCACGGCAGGGCGGCCCGGGGGCGTCCGTGGCGACCAAGGCGTACCGGCGCGTGCTGCTGCACTCCCGCAAGGTGCTCGAGGCCACGGCCGGCGCTGCGTTTCCGGCGCGGGCCCCCGACGCGGACGTGTTCCACTCGCCGCGGTTCGCGCTTCCCGCCCCCGCACGAACCGGGCGGGCCGCGCGCTTCCTGACCTTCTACGACCTGATCCCCATCCTGCTCCCCGACAACTGCTCTCCAGGGGGCGTCAGGGAGCTGGAGCAGATCGTTCGCAGCCTGCGGCCCGACGACTGGGCGTTCGCCATCTCCGAGTCCGCCAGGGACGACCTGTGCGAATACCGGCCGGACCTGGACCCGGCCCGGGTGATCGTCACGCCGCTGGCGGCCGACCCGGTGCTCTTTCACCCCGTGCACGACCCGGAACGGCTGCGGGCGGTCCGCGAGCGGTACGGCATTCCCGAAGGTCCGTACCTGCTGAGCCTGAACACCCTGGACCCGCGCAAGAACATGGAGCGGGCCGTTCGGGCGTTCACCCGCGCGGCCCGGGAGGGGGCGCCGGACCTTTCGTTCGTGCTGGTGGGGAGCAAGTCGCCGCAGCTTTCGCGTCTGGGCGAGGTGGCGCGCCGAGCCGGAGTTGCACCCGAGCGGCTGGTGCTTGCGGGCTACGTCGCGGACGACGACCTCGCCGCGGTGTACAGCGGCGCCCTGGGCTTCGTGTTCCCGTCGCTGTACGAGGGCTTCGGCCTGCCGCCGCTGGAGGCCATGCAGTGCGGCGTCCCGGTCATCACCTCCAACAACTCGTCTCTTCCCGAAGTGGTGGGCGGCGCGGGGATCATGATCGACCCCACCGACGAGGACGCGCTCAGCCAGGCCATGCTGGACGTGTACCGCGACGGGCGCCTGCGCGAGCGGCTGCGCGAGCTTTCGCTGGCCCGCGCGCGGGAGTTCAGCTGGGCGCGCTTCACGGAGCAGACGGTGGCGGGGTATCGCGCCGCACTGGCATGACGGAGCGCGTGGTGGTGGTGTTCGGTCTGCCCCGGGAACGGCCCCGGCCAGGGCCGGGACGGACTCCGGAGGCCCATCGGGCCGCGCGGGCGGGATGAGGATCGCCGTCTGGCACAACCTCTCCACGGGAGGAGGGAAGCGGGCGCTCCATACGCACGTCCGCGGGCTGGTGGAGCGCGGCCACGAGCTGCGCGTGTGGACGGTGAGCGAACGCCACGACTACCTGCCGCTGGCCGGCCTGGCCCCGGAGCGCGTGGTCCCCACCGGCTGGCGCGAGCGCCCGGCCCGC
>NZ_DATBNB010000428.1 GCF_036554565.1 Longimicrobium sp.
CGCCTCGCCGCCGCGCAGCATCACGACCAGGCGGTATCCATCGTACTTGATCTCGTGGATCCAGCCGTCGCCGGCCGGCACCTCGTCGACCAGGGTGGCCAGGGCAGGGGTGAACTCGGCGGGAAACGCCGCCTTGCGGGCGCCGGGAACGTCGGGAGCGGGGGAGGCCAAGGGCTTCGCGGAGCGGGTGGATTTGGGCTTGGCCGCGGGCTTCTTCGCCGCCTTCGACGGCTTGCCGCCGCGGATCAGCGCCTCGGCCGCGGGCGCCTTGGAGTCCCAGCGCGCGTCCGCGTCGGCGGCGATCTCGTCCATCGTGCGCCCCGTGGCCACGCTGGTGACGATCTCCTGCGTGATGACGCCGGCGGACTCGGGCCGCGCGACGTCGTCGTCGTCCTTGAAGAGCAGCCACTGCTCCTTCTGCCCATCCTCCTGCGGCCGGCGCGAGCGCACCAGGTGCCATCCCCCGGACAACCGCTCGCCGTGCAGGTGGAAACGGATGTGTCCCTTCCGATAGCCTTTGTGCGGGTCTTCGTCGGGCGTCCAGTGGCCGCGGTCCCACAGCATCACGGTGCCGCCGCCGTACTCCTTCTTTGGGATGATCCCCTCGAAGACGCCGTACTCGATAGGGTGGTCCTCCACGTGGACGGCAAGGCGCTTGACGGAGGGATCCAGGCTGGGCCCCTTGGGGACGGCCCAGCTCTTCAGGACGCCGTCCAGCTCCAGGCGAAAGTCGTAGTGAAGGTGGCTGGCCGCGTGCTTCTGGATGCAGAAGGAGAGCACGTCCCCCTCTGGGTGGACGTGCCCTTCTGGTTCTGCGGTGACGCGAAAGTCGCGCTTTCGCTTGTACTCGTCGAGGCCCATTCAGCCGCGCGGGTTCAGGCGGCCTTGCGCTTCTTGCTGCTGCTGGCGCGCGGCTTGGCCGGGGCGGCGGAGCGGGGCGACGGCTTGCTGGCCGCGGCGGGCTTCCGGGGCTTGGCGGCCGCCTTGGCCGCTGGCTTCGGCGCGGCGGCGGCCTTCGCCGCGGCGGGCTTCGCAGCCCTGGCCGCGGGGCGCTCGGCCTCGTCCGCCTCGTCGGCGTCCGTGTCTTTCGCGCCGCCGGTGGTGGCCTCGACGCTGCGCTTGAGCAGCGACATGATGTCGATCACGTCCCCGCGCGCCTCGCCCACCTCGGGCACCGGCGACTCGTCGGGCTCGTTGGTCTGGCCGCTGTCGATGCGCCCCTGGATCAGGCCCATCAGGTCTTCGCGGTACGTGTCGTGGTACTTGTCGGGGGTCCACTCGGCCGTCATCCCCTCGACCAGGCGCTCGGCCATCTCGATCTCGCGGTCGTTGACGCCCAGGGCCTGCAGGTCTTCGCTTGGCACCTCCAGGTCGTCGGTGGCGCGGATCTCGTCGGCGTAGCGAAGGATCTCCAGCACCAGCACGTTGCCCTGGGGCACCACGGCCGACAGGTACTCGCGCGAGCGGATGACCACCTTGGCGATGCCCACCTTGCGGGTGCGCTTCAGGGCCTCGCGCAGCAGCGCGTAGCCCTTGGCGTTCTTGCCGGTGGGCGCCAGGTAGTACGGCTTGTCGTAGAACACCGGCTCGATGTCCTCGAGGTCCACGAAGTCGGTGATCTCGACGGTCTGCGTCTTTTCGGGGTTGGCCCGGAGCAGGTCTTCGTCGCTCAGGACGACGTAGTGGCCGCTCTCGTACTCGTAGCCCTTTACGATGACGTCGCTCTCGACCTCTTCGCCGGTGGCCTTGTTGTACTTGCGGTAGCCGACGGGCGAGAGGTTGCGGCGGTCGAGCTGACGGAAGCTCAGGTCGTTGGTCTTCTCGGCAGAGAAGAGGCCCACCGGAATGTGGACCAGGCCGAAGCTGATGCTTCCTTTCCAGATTGCGCGTGCCATCTCGTTGGCTCCTGGGTCAGATGGGACCTGACCTAAGCGCAATCCCTGAACCAATGCGTATAATATACATTATGTAAACTAGATCATGTGGAGAAGTGTGGATAACGGCGAAGGTGCTGTGGATTGCGGGATTTCCCCTGGTTGGGGGCGTTTCAGGCGGGAGATCGTGCCACAGGCGGTGCGTCGATCCGACACGAGAGTTCGGGACCGCGACAACGCCCCGCTGCCACGGTTCGGGCTCTGGAGACGACGCCCCGGCCTGCCGAGGCGGAGATCGCGCGTCCTGCGCGATTTTCGAAGGCCGGGTTTTTCGCGGGTCGTCGTCGTGCACGCACGGGACCGGGGGCTCCCGATGTCATCCCGATGGTCACGCACGGGATCGGGGGCTC
>NZ_DATBNB010000429.1 GCF_036554565.1 Longimicrobium sp.
TCTTCCCTGATGGCAGCTCGGTTCCGCTGGTGGAGCGCCGGACGGTGGAGCGCGACGAGGGCTTCATGCAGGACCGCACGTCGGTGCCGCGCGAGTTCACCGAGTACGGGGGGAGCTTCGCGCTCTCGCAGCCACTGGCCGCGCGCGACACCGCCGTGCGCGCGCCCACGCTGGCGGGTTCGGGCGGGCGCGCGGGAACGGCGATGATCGAGTACGTGCTGGACGGGCGCACGGTGCGCGAGCCGCTGGAGCTTTCCGCGGCGGTCCTGCGCGCGGGCGAAACGCGGACGGGCGTCGCCGCCTCCGCCCGGCCGGACGGGATGGTGATCGGCACGGCGCTGCCGGGGAGCGGCACCCCGTATCACTGGAGCTTTCCCAACGGCACCCGCTTCACCATCACCGGCGAGCGCGAGGGCGCGTATCGCGTGAGGCTTTCGGGCGACCAGTCGGTGTGGGTGCCCGTGGGCGACCTGCGGCTGGAGCCCGCCGGCGCGCCGGCGGTGGCGGGAACGGTGGGCGCGGTGCGGCTGGACCCCGCGCCGGGGTGGATCGACGTGCGGCTTTCCACCTCCGACCGCCTGCCGTTCGAGGTGCGGGCCGAGGACGACGCGCTGACCATCAGCGTCTACGGCGCGGAGAGCCGCACCAACTGGCTGCACTACGGCTACGCCGACCCGCTGGTGAAGCGGGCGGAATGGAATCAGCCGCGCGACGACCTCTACACGGTGCGGCTGGAGTTGGCCGAACGGGTGTGGGGGTGGCGCACGTTCTGGGACGAGTCCGGCGCGCTGGTGGTCCGCGTCCGCCGCCCGCCGCGCATCGATCCGCGCATGCCCATGCGAGCGCTGCGCATCGCCATCGACGCGGGCCATCCGCCCGGCGGCGCCATCGGCCCGACGGGGCTTACGGAGGCCGAGGCGAACCTGGCCATCAGCAAGCACCTGGTTCGCATGCTCCGCGAGGCGGGCGCGGAGGTGCTGGAGACGCGGCCCGACGCGCAGGCAGTAGAGCTGGGTGCGCGCCCCCTGCGCGCGACGGCAGAGGATGCGCACCTCCTGGTTTCCGTGCACAACAACGCGTTCCCCGACGGGGTGAACCCGTGGGAGAACAACGGGACCACGGTGTTCTACAACCAGCCGCAGTCGCTGGACCTCGCGCGCCACATGCAGGAGGAGATCCTGGCGGAGATCGGCCTGCGCGACCTGGGGATCGCCCGGGCGGACCTGGCGCTCACCCGGCCCACGTGGATGCCGTCGGTGCTGACCGAAACCATGTTCCTGATGATCCCGCAGCAGGAGGCGGCGCTTCGCGACCCCGCAGTGCACGAGCGCATCGCCGCCGCGCACTTCCGCGCGATCCGCGCGTTCCTGGAGGGGCGCGCGCAGCGGTGACGGGAAGTGCGTGAGTGCGTGAGTGCGTGAGTAATTTCCGGGCCGCGCCAAGGCCTGTCATCCTGAGCCCCAGGCGCACAGGACTGGCCCGCACACCATGCCTTGCGGGGCGAAGGATCTAGCGGCGGAAGGGGAACAAGCCAGGGCGCGGCAGCGGTCACGGAGACCGAGGCCGGGTCCGGGACGGGCGAATGAATTCGCTGCAACGACCACACGAAGTCCACCTTCGTGGACTGGCTTGCTTTGGCGCCGGATCGGCCGTGTGGCGCGACCGGAGCGTGGTTCATCGTTGCGCACCAAATACGCGAAAGTGTACCCCCTCGCCCACTCTG
>NZ_DATBNB010000430.1 GCF_036554565.1 Longimicrobium sp.
CGGTGAAGCACTTGGTGCCCTTCAGGAACAGCTTCTGCCCCTCGCGGCGGCAAAGCCTGCACGAGGGTCCGGTGTAACGGGCCATTGCTCAGTAACCGTTTCGGTTGTGTGTTTCGCGGCTTCGTCCCCCCGACGGTCGCGAGGGTTTACGCCAAGGTCCCGCACATGCCCGGCGCCAGGCGCCGGGCATGGTACCGGTGGATCAGACGCGGCGCTTCTTGGGCGGCCGGCAGCCGTTGTGCGGAATGGGCGTCACGTCGCGGATGCTGCGGATGCCCAGCCCCGAGGCGGCCAGCGCCTGGATGGCCGACTCGCGTCCGCTGCCCGGGCCCTGCACGTGCACGTGCACGCGCTTCACGCCCAGCTGCAGCGCCTCGCGGGCCGCCTGCTCGGCGGCCACGGTGGCGGCGAACGGGGTGCTCTTCTTGGAGCCCTTGAAGCCCGCCTTGCCGGCGCTTCCCCACACGACCGAGTTGCCGGCCATGTCGGTGATGCTCACGATGGTGTTGTTGAACGTCGCCTTGATGTGGGCGACGCCCTCGCTCTCGACGTGGCGCTTGGTCTTGGGGCGCCCCGCGGTCTTCGGCTTGGCCATTCGGAAATCCTGTTTGGGGTGCGCGGCCTACCGCGCCTCCGGTACGTCTCCCCGCCGGCACGTCCGGCGGAGTGGTCATCGGCCCGGGCGCGCCGCCCGGGCCGATCGTCGGATCGAAGCGAACGCGCGGCGCCCGGCACGAAGGCCGGGCGCTGCACGATTACTTCTTGCCCGGCTTCTTCTTGCCGGCGATGGCCCGGCGCGGGCCCTTCTTGGTGCGCGCGTTGGTGTGCGTGCGCTGCCCGCGAACCGGCAGCCCGCGGCGGTGCCGCAGCCCGCGATACGAGCCGATGTCCATCAGGCGCTTGATGTTGCGCGAGACTTCCGAGCGCAGCGCACCCTCCACGCGAATGTTCGCGTCGATGATGCGGCGCAGCTTGTTCACGTCCTCGTCGTTGAGGGCGTGCACGCGCGTGTCGGGGTTGATCCCCGCCTCGCCCAGGATGCGGCGCGACGTGGCGCGGCCGATCCCGAAGATGTACGTAAGGCCGATCTCTACGCGCTTTTCACGCGGAAGATCGACGCCTGCGATACGAGCCATCCTGCTGTTCTCCTGTCTGGCCGAGTCTGGGATTAGCCCTGGCGCTGCTTGTGCCGCGGGTTCTTCTTGCAGATGATGCGGATGACGCCCCGCCGCTTGATCACCTTGCAGTGCTCGCAGATCGGCTTCACGCTCGCGCGGACCTTCATGTTCGCCTCGCCTGTGTATCCTGAAAGAACGTAAGCCTGAGAACGTAACCAGATTTCGGCGATTCCGCAAGGCTTGGAACGGCGCGGACGCCAGAGGGCGTCCGTGCCGGATACTCGTCACACGTGTTCAGATCGTAAGGATCCGCGGCCCGCCGGCCGTCACCGCCACGGTGTGCTCGAAGTGCGCCGACACCTTGCGGTCGGCCGTCACCACGGTCCACCGGTCGGGCAGGGTACGCACCGTGGCCGTGCCCAGGTTGAACATGGGCTCGATGGCCAGCACCATCCCCTCCAGCAGCTTGAGGCCCTTGCCCCGCACGCCGAAGTTGGGCACCTGCGGCTCCTCGTGCGGCTGGCGGCCCACGCCGTGGCCCACCAGCTCGCGCACCACCCCGTACCCCGCCCCGTCGGCCACTTCCTGGATCGCCGCGCCCACGTCGCCCAGGCGGCTGCCGGGGCGCGCCTCGGCGATCCCCCGGGCCAGCGCCAGCTGGGTGAGCTCCAGCAGCTCCGCCACCGGCTCCGCCACCGGCCCCACGGGAAGGGTGACCGCGGCGTCGGCGTAGAACCCCTCGAGCTTTACCCCGCAGTCCACGCTCACGATGTCGCCCTCGCGCAGCACGCGCCGCGACGACGGGATCCCGTGCACCACCTCGTGGTTCACCGAAATGCACAGCGTGGCGGGAAAGCCGTACAATCCCTTGAACGCCGGCTCGGCACCCGGGTGCGAGCGGATGAACGACTCCGCCCAGCGGTCCAGCTCGCCGGTGCTCACCCCGGGCGCCACGCGGTCGGGAATCGCCCGCCACAGGCTGGCCAGGATGGCCCCCGCGCGGGCGATGGTGTCGATCTCCGCCGCCGACTTGAGGTGGATCACCGCCCCAGCACCCCCAGCACGTCGGCCTGCACCGCGTCGATGGCGCGCGACCCGTCCAGGGTGTGGACGGGAACCCCGGCGCCGCGGTAGTGCTCCACCAGCGGCGCCGTGTTCTCGCGGTACACCTCCAGCCGGTGGCGCACCGTTTCCTCGCGGTCGTCGTCGCGCTGCACCACCCGGCCGGCCACGTCGGCCGGCGGCGGGTTGTGGTCCACGTGGTACACCACCCCGGTCTCCGGGTCGGTGCGACGTCCGCTCATCCGCCGCACGATGGCGTCGTCGTCCACCTCCAGGTACACCACCGCGTCGATGCCGCGCCCCAGGTCTTCCAGCAGCCCGTCGAGCGCGCGGGCCTGGGCCACGTTGCGGGGATAGCCGTCGAAGATGGCGCCGCCCTCGGCATCGGGACGCGAAAGCCGCTCGCGCACCAGGCCCAGGACGATGTCGTCGGACACGAGCTTCCCCGCGTCCATCACGGCCTTGGCCTGCACCCCCAGCGGGGTGCCCTGGCGCACTGCGTCGCGCAGCATGTCGCCCGTGGCGATCTTGGGCGTGCCCAGCGTTTCGGCGAGCAGGGCGCCCTGCGTGCCCTTGCCGGCGCCCGGGGCGCCAAGGAGAACGAGATCCATTCAGTCGGTTCCGGTAACGGGTCGGTCCTTGAACGAGTACCAAGTGCCGAGTGCCAAGTACCCGGTCACGCCGACCAGGCACTTGGCACTAGGATACTGGGTACCTTGCCGTCAGATGTAGCGCTGCTGGCGGCCGCGGAACTTCACGCGGCCCTTCTTCATGAAGCCGTCGTAGCGGCGCAGCAGCAGGTGCTGCTGCATCTGCTGGACCGTGTCGAGCGCCACGCCCACCACGATCAGCAGGCCGGTGCCGCCCAGCACGCGGCTGAGCGTCGCCACGCCGAAGGCGCTCAGCACCGCCGACGGGATCAGCGCGATGGCGGCCAGGAACAGCGCCCCCGGCAGCGAGATGCGCGACATCACCGAGTCGATGTACTCGGCCGTGCGCGCGCCCGGCTTCACCCCCGGCACGAACGCGCCCTGCTTCTTCAGGTTCTCGGCGATGTCTACGGGGTTGTAGATGATCGCCGTGTAGAAGTAGGTGAAGAACACGATCAGCACCGTGAACGCCACGTAGTACGGAATCGTGTTGAGCGCGAACCACCCCGCCGCCGTGCGCGCCCACTCCGCCTGCGTGAACTGCCGCAGGGTGGCCGGCACGATCATGATCGACTGCGCGAAGATGATGGGCATCACCCCCGCCATGTTGATGCGCAGCGGGATGAACGACTTCTGCCCCTGCCGGATGCGCCCCCGCCCCATCACCTTCTGCGGGATCTGCACCGGGATCTTGCGCGCCGCCATGGTCACCGCCACGGTGCCGGCGATGGTCGCCAGCATCATGGCGATCAGCACGAAGATCGCGAAGATGTTCACCTGCCCCAGCCCCACCAGGCGGCCGGTTTCGTACAGCGCCGACGGCAGCGACTCCACGATGCCGAAGAAGATGAGCAGGCTCATGCCGTTGCCGATGCCCCGGTCGGTGATCTGCTCGCCCAGCCACATGATGAACACCGCGCCCGTGGTGAGCGTCAGGATCATCGTCAGCCGGAAGGGAAAGCCCGGGTTGGTGACGGCCGCCGGCACCTGGGTCTCGATGAACATCGCGAACCCGTACGCCTGGAAGATCGCCAGCACCACGGTGGCGTACCGCGTGTACTGCGTGAGCTTCTTGCGTCCGTCCTCGCCCTCCTTCTGCATCTTCTCGACGGAGGGCACCACCGCCGCCAGCAGCTGGAACATGATGCTGGCGGAGATGTAGGGCATGATCCCCAGGGCGAACACCGTCGCACGCGACAGGCCGCCCCCCACGAACATGTCGTAGATGCCGAAGGCGGTCCCCTGTAGCTGCCCCGCGTACTCACGCAGGGCAGGCACGTTGATCCAGGGCGCCGTGATGTGGGCCCCGATCCGGTAGATGAGCAGGCACATGAGGGTGAAGAGGATCTTGCTCTTCACCTCGGGAATGCGCCACAGGGCAACTACGGGGTTGGCCATTTCAGCCGATCTCCTGAACGGTTCCCCCCAGCGCCGCGATCTTGTCGCGGGCCGACTGGCTGAACTTGTGGGCCGTGATCTCGACCTTGCGGGTCAGGTCGCCCGTGCCCAGCACCTTCACCGGGCGGCCGGCGTGCCCGATCAGGCCGCGGTCCTTCAGGGTCTCGGGGGTAATGGGCCCCTCGCCCTCCAGCGTTTCCAGCTGGTACAGGTTCACCACCTGGTACTCCACGCGGTTCAGGCTGGTGAAGCCGCGCTTGGGCTGCTGGCGGTGGATGGGCATCTGGCCGCCCTCGTACCCGGGCTTGCCGCCGCCGGGGCCGTGGTGGCCGGCGCGCGCCTTGGAGCCCTTGTGCCCCTTGCCCGCCGTCTTGCCGGTGCCGGACCCGGTGCCGCGGCCCAGCCGCTTGGTGTCGCGGTGCGACCCTTCGGGCCGCCGCATGTTGCTGAGGTCAGCCATTGTTCTCCTGCCCGTCCGTTTCCTCGACCTTCACGAGGTGCCGGACCTGAAAGATCATCCCGCGGATCGCGGCGTTGTCCTCCTGGATCACCGAGCGCTGGTGCCTGAGCCCCAGGGCCCGGAGCGTCCGGCGCTGCCCCTCGGGGGCACCGGAGTAGCTCTTGGTCTGCGTGATCTTGAGCTTAGCCATGACGGCCGCCTCCGATCGCCTCGACGGGCACGCCGCGCTCCATCGCCAGCTGCTCGCGGGTGGTGAGACCCTGCAGCGCGTCGAGGGTGGCGAGCACCATGTTGAAGGGGTTGTTGCTCCCCAGCGACTTGGTGAGGATGTCGTGCACCCCCACGCATTCCAGCACCGCGCGCACCGGTCCGCCGGCGATCACGCCGGTGCCGGGCGCAGCGGGGCGAAGGAGCACCCGGCCTGCGCCGTGCTCGCCCACGATGTCGTGGGGCACGGTGCCTTCGCGGATGGGCACCTTGACCATGGCGCGGCGCGCCGACTCCAGCGCCTTGCGCACGGCCTCGGACACCTCGTTGGCCTTGCCGGTGCCGATGCCGATCTTGCCGGCCTGGTCGCCCACCGCCACCAGCGCGGTGAAGCTGAAGCGGCGTCCGCCCTTCACCACCTTGGCGACGCGGTTGATGTGCACCACGTTTTCCTTGAACTCCGACTCGCGGGCCTGCCCGCCGCCGCGGCCGTCACGCTGGCCGCCGCCCCGTCCGCCGCGCCCGCCGCCCTGGCCGCCGCGCTCGTCGCCGCCGCCCGGACCGCCGCGCCCGCGGCCGCCGCCCTGGCCGCCGCCGAACCCGCCGCGGCCCTGGCCGCCGCCGAAGCCGCCGCCCGGACGTCCGCCGCCGGAGCGTCCGCCGCCCGGACCACCGCCGCCCTGTCTGTTCTCAGCCATTCGTAAGCTCCCTTAGAACTCGAGACCGCCCTCGCGGGCGCCCTCGGCGAAGGCCTTGACACGGCCGTGGTACAGGTAGCCGCCGCGGTCGAACACCACGTGCGTAACGCCCGCCTCGCGCGCCTTCTCGGCCAGCGCTTTGCCGGCCGCGTGGCTGGCTTCCGTCTTGGACATCCCCTCGCGCTTGCCGCGCAGGTCGGCGTCGAGCGTGCTCAGCCCCACCAGCGTGCGGCCGGCCACGTCGTCCACCACCTGTCCCTCGACGTTGTTGAGGGAGCGGTGCACCACCAGACGCGGGCGCTCGGCGGTGCCGTTCACCTTGCCGCGTACGCGGCGGTGGCGGCGGTCGCGGCGCTGCTCGCGCGTCTTGACCTTTCTCGTTCCAGACATTGGTTCCTCTGAAGTGACTATGCGATGATTCGCCGGTTCGGGGGCGGAGCGGCTTACTTGCCGCCCGCCTTGCCCGCCTTGCGGCGGATCACCTCGCCCTGGTACTTCACGCCCTTGCCCTTGTACGGCTCGGGCGGGCGCAGCGACCGGATCTCGGCCGCCACCTGCCCCACCACTTCCTTATTGGTCCCGGAAACCTCGACCACGGTGGGGGTGGCCGCCCGCAGGGTGATGCCCTCGGGAGCCTTGTACTCGATGGGGTGGCTGTACCCCAGCGAGAGCGTCAGCCCGAAGGGCTTGGTCTCGGCGCGGTAGCCCACACCCACGATCTCGAGCGTCTTGGTGAACCCGGTGGTCACCCCGTCGATCATGTTGGCCACCAGCGTGCGGCTGAGGCCGTGCAGCGCCCGGAAGCGCGGCTCGTCGGAGGGGCGCTCCACCAGGATCTCGCCGTCCTGCCGGCGCACGATCACGTCGGAGTGCAGGGTGCGCGAAAGCTCGCCCCGGGGGCCCTTCACGCGCACGGTGTTGCCATCGATCGTAACGTCCACGCCCGCGGGGACGGGGATCGGCCTTCTTCCAATTCGCGACATGTCGTCCCCCTTACCAGACGTAGGCGAGAACTTCGCCGCCCACCTTGGCCGCGCGGGCGTCGCGATCGGTCATCACGCCGCGCGAGGTGGAAAGCAGCGCCATCCCCAGCCCGTTGCGGACCCGGGGGATTTCCTCGACGCCCACGTACTTGCGCAGACCCGGCTTGCTCACCCGGCGAAGCTCGCGGATGATGGGCCGGTCCTGGTAGTACTTCAGGTACAGCCGAAGCTGGCCGAAGCGGCCGTCGTCCAGGACCTTGTAGTCGTGGATGTAGTGGTTTTCCTTGAGAAGGCGCGCGACTTCCACCTTCAGCTTGGAGACCGGCATGTCCACCCGGCGGTGACGCGCCATCTGCGCGTTCCGAATGCGGGTGAGCATGTCGGCGATCGGATCGGTAAGCATGCTCGTTCAGCTCCTCTAGTATCCGCCGCGCGGTTCCGTGCGCCGGACTTGAAGGAAAGGGGTTTTTCAAAAAGGCGAAGCCCTAACGATAACCAGACGCGGGCACACCCGTCAACCGCTCGCGGGGAGCAGCCGATCGGGTGTGCCGTTGCGCCTGGCGCCCGCGGGCGCCGCCGGGGGTGCTACCAGCTGGCCTTGCGCACGCCGGGGATCTCGCCGCGCAGCGCCTGCTCGCGAAAGCAGATGCGGCACAGTCCGAACTTGCGCAGGAACGCGCGGGGGCGGCCGCAGCGGTTGCAGCGGTTGTAGCCACGCACGCCGAACTTGGGCTTGCGGTTGGTCTTTTCGATCAGGGCCTTGCGTGCCATCTCTGTTCCCTGGTTAGGCCGCGGCGGCGTTTACGATGACCGGGCTCTCGCCGCGGAAGGGAATCCCCAGCTCGCGCAGCAGCGCCAGCGCCTGGTCGTCCTTGGTGGTGGACGTCACGATGGTGATGTCCATCCCGTGCACCTGGTCGACCTTGTCGTAGTCGATCTCCGGGAAGATCAGCTGCTCCTTGACGCCCATGGTGTAGTTGCCCCGCCCGTCGAACGAGCGCGTGCTCACCCCGCGGAAGTCGCGGATGCGCGGCATGGCCACGTTCACCAGCCGGTCCAGGAACTCCCACATCCGGTCGCGGCGCAGCGTCACCGACGCGCCCACCGGCTGGTTCTCGCGCAGGCCGAAGTTGCTGATGGCCTTCTTGGCCCGGGTGACCACGGCCTTCTGGCCGGTGATCTGCCCGATCTCGGCCACGACGCTCTCGAGCAGCTTGGGGTTCTTGCTGGCCTCGCCCAGCCCCACGTTGATCACGATCTTTTCCAGCCCCGGGATCTGCATGGGGCTGCTGTACCCGAAGTCCTGGTGCAGCTTGGGCCGGACCGACTCTTCGTAGTAGCGCTGGAGGCGCGGCTTTTCGTTTGCCATTGTCGTTCTTCTTTCGTTCCGTATCCCCCCGCGCCCGAACGGCCGGGAGGGCGGTCACGAGTGTTCCGCCCGGCGAAGTGCCGGGCGGACCCCTCACTCCGTCAGGGTCAGGCCCGCGGGATCACGCGGCCCGACTTGGCGGCCACGCGCTCGCGCCGGCCGTCCTCGCCCGCCTGGCTGCGCAGCCGCGTGGGCTCGCCGCTCGCCGGGTCCAGCAGCATGACGTTGCTGGCGTGGATGGGCGCCTCGAACTCCACGATGCCACCCTCGGGGTTGGTCTGCGAAGGCTTCATGTGGCGCTTGCGCAGGTTCAGCCCCTCGATGACCACGCGGTTCTTCTCGGGCTCCACGCGCAGGACGGTTCCCTGCTTGCCCTTGTTGGCGCCCGAGATCACCTGCACCGTGTCGCCCTTGCGGATCTTCAGCCCGGCCATCAGAGCACCTCCGGGGCCAGCGACACGATCTTCATGTAGCGCTTGTCGCGCAGCTCGCGGGCAACCGGCCCGAAGATGCGGGTGGCGCGGGGCTCGCCCGCGTCGTTGATGATCACCGCCGCGTTCTCGTCGAACCGGATGTACGAGCCATCCTTGCGGCGGACGTTGCGGGTGGTGCGCACGACGACCGCCTTGGCGACGTCGCCCTTCTTGACGGTGCCGTCCGGGAGCGCGTCCTTCACGGCCACGACGATACGGTCGCCGACCGAGGCGTAGCGGCGCTTGGACCCGCCCAGCACGCGGATCACCAGCGCCTTCTTGGCGCCGGAGTTGTCCGCGATGCGAACGATGGATTCCTGCTGCAGCATTCTGCTCTCCTAGTCCTCAGCGGGCCCGCTCGACGAGCTCCGAAACGCGCCAGCGCTTCAGCTTGCTCAGGGGGCGCGTTTCGGTGATGGTCACCACGTCGCCCATGTGGTACTCGTTGTTCTCGTCGTGCGCGTGGTACTTCTTGGTACGCGTCACCTGCTTGCCGTACAGCGGGTGCGAGTACCGGCGCTCCACCTTCACCACCACCGTCTTGTCCATCTTGTCGGACACGATGACGCCGGTGCGGGTCTTGCGGCGCCCGCGCTCTTCCTGCTGGCCCGCGGCCTGGGTGTTCTCGGCCATTTATCGACCCTCCTTCAGGTCACGCTCACGCTGCGCCGTCTTCAGGCGCGCGATGTCGCGGCGAATGGTGCGCAGCAGCGTGGGGTTTTCCAGCTGCTGGGTGGCGGAGCGGAAGCGCAGCCGGAACCGCTCTTCCTGGAGCTGCTCGATGCGCTCGGCGATCTCCTGGACCGTCAGCTCGCGGATCTCGGAACCCTTCACGCCTCACCTCCCTCGGCTGCGGCCTCGACGGGCGCCGCGGTCTTCTCGCGGACGATGAACTTGCACTTCACCGGGAGCTTGGCCGCGGCCAGCTCCATGGCGCGCTTGGCCACCTCGGGCGCCACGCCTTCCAGCTCGAACATGATGCGCCCGGGCTTGACCACGGCCACCCACGCCTCGGGGTTGCCCTTGCCCTTGCCCATGCGCACTTCGAGGGGCTTCTTGGTGATGGACTTCGCCGGGAAGATCCGGATCCACACCTTGCCGCCGCGCTTGATGTGGCGCGTCATGGCGATACGGGCGGCCTCGATGGTCCGGTTGGTGATCCAGCCGGGCTCCAGGGCCTGCAGGCCGTAGTCGCCGAACGCCACGTAGTTGCCGCGCGTGGCCTTGCCACGCATGCGGCCCTTCATCTGCTTGCGGTACTTGACTCTCTTGGGAGCGAGCATCTTGACGTCTCCTTACGCGTCGGTCGAGTAGGTCCGGCCGCGCCGGTTCTCGACCACTTCGCCCTTGAACACCCACACCTTCACGCCGATGGTGCCGTACGTGGTGCGGGCGGTGGACTGCGCGTAGTCGATGTCGGCGCGCAGCGTCTGGAGCGGAATCCGCCCCTCCTTGTAGCCCTCGGTGCGGGCGATTTCGGCGCCGTTCAGGCGGCCGGCCAGCTGCACCTTGATCCCCTCGGCACCGGCGCGCATGGCGTTCTGCACCGCGCGCTTCATGGCGCGGCGGAACGAAACGCGCTGGACCAGCTGGTGCGCGATGCTGTCGCCGATGAGCTGGGCGTCCACCTCGGGGCGCTTCACCTCTTCGACGTTGATCGCCACCTCGTTGCCCGGCGACAGGCGCGACAGCTCGTCACGGAGCTTGTCGACCTCGCTGCCGCCCTTGCCGATCACCACGCCCGGACGGGCGGTGTGAAGGGTGACGATGGTCTTCCCCGGCTTGCGCTCGATCTCCACCTCGGAGATGCTGGCGTGGCCCAGGCGCTGGTGCAGGTACTTGCGGATGGTCTCGTCCTCGGCCAGCAGCTGCGGGAAGTTGCGCTCGGCGTACCAGCGCGACTTCCAGTTCGCCACGATCCCCAGTCGAAACCCTCTCGGATGTGTCTTCTGTCCCACGGCGTTACTCCTTGCGGTCGACGATGATCGTGACGTGGCTGGTTCGCTTCATGATCGGCGTCGCGCGCCCCATGGCGCGCGGGCTGAACCGCTTCAGCGTCCGGCCCTCGTCGACGTAGACCTCCCGGACCACAAGGTCGTCCACGTCGAGGAACGACCCGGCGGCCTCGGCCTTCTGCGTGGCGTTGGCCACGGCCGAGCGCAGGGTCTTCTCGACGGGCGTGGTGGCCGCCTTCTTCGAGAACTTCAGGATGGAGTAGGCCTCGTTTACACCGCGTCCGCGGATCAGGTCCACAACCATACGCATCTTGCGGGGGCTCATCCCCACGGAGCGGGCGATAGCGCGAGCTTCCATTTTTATGATCCTTTCTCGCGCTTAGCGCGCCTTGGCGCGCTTGTCGACCAGCTTGCCCCCGTGCCCCTTGAAGGTGCGGGTGGGGGCGAACTCGCCGAGCTTGTGCCCGACCATGTTCTCGGTGAGGTACACCGGGATGAACTTGTTGCCGTTGTGCACGGCCAGCGTGTGCCCGATGAATTCCGGGGTGATGGTCGAGGCGCGCGACCAGGTCTTCACGACCCGCTTCTCGCTGCGCTCGTTCATCCCGCGGACCTTCTTCAGGAGGCTCTCCTCTACGAAGGGCCCCTTCTTCAGACTCCTCGGCATTTCCGATGTCCTTCTTCGCTCTTAGTCCCGTTTCCCCCGGCGCCCGTGCCGGGGGCGGAGTCCACGTGCGGGACATTCCCGCAGTGGTGGACGCGCCTGGGTGGTGAACAGCAGTGCGAGAGTGCGAGAGTACGGAGTGCGAAAGTGGGTCGATCCCTTACTTTCGCACTTCGCACTTTCGCACTGACGCACTTTACTTCGTCGCCCGGCCGCGCTTGCGGCCGCGGACGATCAGACGGGTCGAGGCCTTCTTGTGCTTGCGCGTCTTGATGCCCTCGCCCTTGCCCCACGGCGACACCGGGGGGCGTCCGCCGGAGGTCTTGCCCTCGCCGCCGCCCATGGGGTGGTCGACGGGGTTCATGGCCACGCCGCGCACCTTGGGGCGCTTGCCCCGCCAGCGGTTGGCGCCCGCCTTGCCGATGGACTGCTTCTCGTGGTCCACGTTGCCCACCTGGCCCACCGTGGCCATGCACTCGCGGCGCACCAGGCGCACCTCGGTGCTGGGCATGCGCAGCGTCACGTGCTCGCCTTCCTTGGCCACCACCTGCACGCCGGCGCCCGCCGAGCGGGCCATCTGGCCGCCCTTGCCCGCGCGGAGCTCCACGTTGTGCACCGTGGTGCCCAGCGGGATCTCGGCCAGGGGCAGCGCGTTGCCCACGCGGATGTCGGAGCCGGGCCCCTGCTCCACGCGGTCGCCGTCCTTGAGGCCGCGGGGGGCCAGGATGTAGCGGCGCTCGCCGTCTTCGTAGATCACCAGCGCGATGTTGGCGCTGCGGTTGGGATCGTACTCGATGCGCTCCACCTTGCCGGGGATCCCCGGCTTGTTGCGCTTGAAGTCGATCACCCGGTAGATCCGCTTGTGCCCGCCGCCGCGGCGGCGGCTGGTCACGTGGCCGTGGTGGTTGCGTCCACCCGACTTCGTGATGCTTTCGGTCAGGTTCTTCTCGGGGCGGCCCTGGTGGGTCACCTCGGCGAAGTCGCTGATGGCGCGAAAGCGCGTGCCGGCGGTCATGGGCCGGAACTGCTTGGTCGGCATGTTACTCTCCCCCGAAGATCTCGATCGAGTCACCCTCGACCAGCGTGACCACGGCCTTCTTCCAGGCGGCCTTGCGGCCCATGAACTTGCCCATGCGCTTTTCCTTGCCGGCATAGCGCATGGTGCGGACGGCCTTGACCTTGACGTTGAACTGCTTCTCGATCGCGCCGGCGATCTCGACCTTGTTGGCGTCGTTGGCCACCACGAAGCTGTACGCCCCGTGCTGGTCGAGCTGCTGGTGGCTCTTTTCGGTCACCAGCGGCTTGACGAGGATTTCGCTGACGTTACGCATGTGCCACTTCCTCCTGGGCGCCGCGCGCCGCCTCGAGAGCTCCCTGCTCGATGATCACCTGGCGCGCCTTCATCACGTCGTACGGCGACGCCTGCGCGAAGGGAAGCACCTCGACGTTCTGCAGGTTGCGGAACGAGCGGAACACCGTTTCGCTGTTGCCGTTGGTCAGCACCAGGATGCGCTTGGCGTCGGCCACGCCCATGCGGCCCAGCAGCGACACCGCCTCGCGGGTCTTCGGGGCATCGAAGCCGAAGCGCTCGATGACCGTGATCTCGCCGTTGTTGGCGCGCTGGTTGAACGCCGAGCGGCGGGCCAGCGCCTTTACCTTGCGCGGCACGTCCTGCTGGTACGAACGCGGGTGCGGACCGAAGACGATGCCGCCGCCGCGCCAGTGCGGCGCCCGCATGGTGCCCTGGCGGGCCCGGCCGGTGCCCTTCTGGCGCCACGGCTTGCGGTTGCCGCCGGAAACGTCGGCGCGCGTCTTGGTGCTGGCGTTGCCCTGGCGCTTGTTGGCCAGGTGCGCCTTGATCACCGCGTGAAGGACGGCCTCGTTGACGATGCCGTCGAAAAGCTCCTCGGGGAGCTGGAACGCCTCGCCCGGCTCGCCGGCGGCGTTGAAAAAGCGTGCAGTTGCCATGGTATCCGGGCTCCCTTTACTGGCGGGTGACGTACACGACGCCGTTGATCGGCCCCGGCACGGCACCACGCACGTACAGCAGGTTGCGCTCGGCGTCGATCTTGGCGACCAGCAGGTTGCGCACGGTCTGCTGCGCGTTGCCCATGTGGCCCGGCATGCGCTTGCCCTTGATCACGCGGGACGGGTTGGTGCCCGCGCCGATGGAGCCGGGGGCGCGGTGCACGCGGGTGGCGCCGTGCGAGGCGCGTCCGCCGCCGAAGCCGTGGCGCTTGACGACGCCCTGGAAGCCGCGGCCCTTGGTGACGCCCGTCACCTTGACGCGGATGCCGCGGGCGAAGCCGTCGACGGTGACGCTTTCGCCCACCGCCGGCGCCTGGTCGAAGCGGAACTCCTTGAGCACCGCCGGGGCGGCCTCGAGGCCGGCCTTGCTGGCGTGGCCCTTCTCGGCGCCGGTGGCGCGCGAGGCCTTCTTGGCACCGAAGCCGAGCTGAACGGCGGCGTAGCCGTCCTTCTCGTCGGTGCGAACCTGCACGACGGGGCAGGGCCCCGCCTCGATGACGGTCACGGGCACGACGGCGCCGGACTCGTCGAAGATCTGGGTCATCCCCAGCTTGCGTCCGATGATTCCCGACATCTCGTCCTCCTCAGTCCACCTTGATCTCGACGTCCACACCAGCCGGCAAGTCCAGCTTGGTGAGGGCGTCGACGGTCTGCGGGCGAGAATCGAGGATGTCGATGACACGCTTGTGCGTCTTCAGCTCGAACTGCTCGCGGCTCTTCTTGTCCACGTGCGGCGACCGCAGGACGGTCCACCGCTGGATCCGCGTGGGGAGCGGGATGGGGCCGCTGATGCGGGCGCCCGTCTTCTCCGCCGTGCGGACGATGTCGGCCGTGGTCTGATCGATCACCGCGTGATCGAAGCCCTTCAGCCGGATGCGAATCTTGCCTGCCATATACTTTCTGGAGGTCGGTTGACGGTTCCGTTACAGCCCGGGGTGCGGAAACACGGCATGCGGGAGCGTCGTGTGACGCTCCCGCTGCGCATCCGCCAACCGGCTCAGTCCAGGATTTCGGTGACGACGCCGGCGCCGACGGTGCGGCCGCCCTCGCGGATGGCGAAGCGAAGCTCCTTCTCCATCGCGATCGGCGTGATCAGCTCCACCGACATCTGCACGTTGTCGCCCGGCATCACCATCTCCACACCCTCGGGGAGGTTGGCGGTGCCCGTCACGTCCGTCGTGCGGAAGTAGAACTGCGGGCGGTACCCGTTGAAGAACGGGGTGTGCCGGCCGCCCTCTTCCTTGGTCAGCACGTACACCTCGGCCTTGAACTTGGTGTGCGGC
>NZ_DATBNB010000431.1 GCF_036554565.1 Longimicrobium sp.
CAGCTCCATCCCGCCGTCCACTGCCCTCCCCGCAATGGGAAGCAGCAGGAACGCCGCGGCCGACGACATCACCGCGACCGCCCACCTCACCCGGTCGCGCATCCGCGCCGTCGCGTCCAGCACGAGCAGGAACGCGACGCCCGCCAGTCCCCAGAGCCACCACTGGGGCCGAGCCACGGACGCGTGGCCTCCCGGAACGAGCAGGGCCACGTCCACGACGCGGTTCAGCAGGTCCAGCGCCAGCCCCGCCCCGTCCGCTATCAACCGTGCAACCGGCGGGGCGACGGGCTCGAGCACCGCCGCCGCCCCGATCCCCACCAGCGCCACGCTGCTGAGGGGAATCGCGGGCAGATTCGCGATGATCGAAACCGGTGCACATTGGCCGAAGTGATGGGCCACCACGGGCGCGGTCGTAATGAACGCCGCCACGCTGACGACCAGCGATTCGATCGTCCACCTCGCGGCGGGGTTTCGCCGATATCGCTCCGGAATCCGCCGCATCATCGCGCCGCGCAGAAGGATGATCCCGAGCACGCCGGCGAAGCTCAACTGAAAGCCGGGATCCAGCGCGGCCATCGGCTCCACGGCCAGAATCAGCAGCGCGGCGGCGGAGACGATGGGGAGCGATGCGGACGGGCGCTGCAGCACCGTGGCGAGGAGGGCGAGCGCCATCATGATCCCCGAGCGGACGGCGGACGCGGGCGCGCCGATCAGGGCCAGGTACGCGGCGATGAGCGCAATGGTCAGCCAGGCGACACGCGACCGCGACAGCCGCAGCATCCTCCCGATCAGCACGAACACGGCGCCGAGCAGCGCCACGTGGGTGCCGCTTATGGCCAGCAGGTGCACCAGCCCGGTCTGCGCGAACCGATCCGCCAGCGCGCGGTCCAGCGTCTCCCGCCGGCCCAGCAGAAGCGCGTCCGCCAAGGGGCCGTGCCGTCCCATCAACCGGTGCAGCTGCGCCTCGGTTCGCCCGCGCGCCCAGAGCAGCGGGTGCGTGGCGGCGCGCGGCGGTGCGACCACGGCGAGCGAATCGGCCATGACGAATCCGGCCCAAGCTGGTTCGCGCGGCCAAGCGCTGCCCAGCACGGGCTTCGGCATCGGCCGCCATCTACCGCGGAGGACGACCTCGGTGCCCGCCAGGGCGGAATCGGTGCCCTGCGGCAAGCGGACGCGCATCGCTCCCGTGCAGCCCGCGATCGGTCCACCCGTGGACGAGACGGCGCGCGCATCCACCGGCAGCAGGGGACGGCGCGCGGCGGAGTCCGGCGGAGGCATCCAGTTGGCCGCGAGCACGCCGTGGACGACGAGTTCGTCCCCGTCCGCCAGGTGCACCCGGCAGTCGCGTTCGGCATCCGCCCGCGCGCCGGCCCCGTGCCCCACCCCCGCCGCCATGACCGCGCCGAGGATGAGCAGCCCGCTGGTCCGTGCAGAGACTGTCGAGCCGATCAGCGAGCGGTGCAGCCAGGGGGCAAGAAGAAGCGGCACCGCAGCTAGTGCGGTACCGCCTGTGACTCCATCGACGCGCAACCCGATCAACAGCCCCGCCAGGAAGGCGAGAAAGGCGAGAACGAGGGGCAATCGAAGCTGGTTCACCTTGACAGGAGAGCGGGTCGATGCGCGGCATGTGGACGGTCCGCATGATAATCACGGGACCCCGATTCTCCTAACCGCGAGCCGCCACCGTGCGGATCTGTACGCCTCCGACGCGCCGCAACTCATGTTGAAACATCGGTTAGCGTGGCCGGGTGCGTGGTGGCTTGGGGCGCGCCCCATCATTGAACTCACACGACAGCGTGGAGTCCACGAAGGTGGACTTCGTGTGGTTGTTGCAGCGAATTCATTCGCCCGAGGAGGCTTGGGCCGCTTGCCTAGCCGAGGACCAGGACCGCGGCTCAGGTTTCCGTGCCGCTGCCGCGCCCAAGCCAAGAGGCATCCGCAACCAGATCCCACGGCCCTGCATGGTATGCACTGCGGGCCGGTGCAGTGCGCCCGGGCCTCTGGATGACAGATTGCGCTTGGCTCGCGTAGGGTGCGATCAACGAAAATCGCCGCTCCTTCAAGAGGCAGCGGCGGTGATGCCTAGGTGAAGCGGGTCAGTTCAGGGGACGATCGCCATCGCGCTGGTGGATGAGCGTCGGGTCGTCCTCGCCCCCGTCGCCGTGGTAAGGCCCACGCGGTCCGACGCCGTCACCCTGGAATGGTGCCGTGTGATCGTCAGAGACGAAGCGGGCCGTCTCCTCCGGCTCCGCGGCAGGCACGTGGGCGTGCGGGGCGGGCGGGCTCGGCGCCAGCACGGGTGAACCCTGGCCCGGCGCCGGAATCAGCAGCCCGCGGGCGCGCAGCTCCTCGCGCATTCGCAGGTCGTGGCGCAGGCTGAGCGCAAGCATCGCCAGCATGCCCGCCAGGAACGCCAGGAACAGCACCACCGTGAGCGGCGCGCCATAGAACGTCGTGATCCCGATGCTCACCACGGCGCGCTCGCCGCGGTTGAGCCAGGTGAACAGCCCCGCGGCCAGGGCAATGCCTGCCGGGGGCAGCCAGCGCGGAACCGTCACGCGGCCGCCAGCGCGGGAATCAGCTCTCCCGTGAACGTGGCCCCCGTGGTCGAAACCAGCGTCACGTCCACGAAGTAGCCGATCAGCTCGGCGGGAGCCTCGAACGTGACCACCTTGTTGCTTTCCGTGCGCCCCTGCACGCCTCCGCGCCGGCCTTCCTTTTCCACCAGCACCTCGACGGTGCGCCCCACCTCGGCCTGGTACATCTCCGCCTGGATTCTGCGGTGGACGGCGATCAGCCCCGCGAGCCGGGCCTGGCCCACCTCGTCGGGAACGAACTGGTCGCGCGGCAGGCGCGTGGCCGGCGTGCCGTCGCGCTCGGAGTACTTGTACAGGAACGCGTCGTCGAACCGTACCGCGCGCACCAGGTCAAGCGTGGCCTGGTATTCCTCATCCGTCTCGCCGGGAAAGCCCACGATGATGTCGGTGGAAAGCGCGATGCCGGGCATGGCTTCGCGCACCCACTCGATCTTTTCCATGTACTCCGCGACCGTGTACCGGCGCAGCATGCGCTTGAGGGTGCGGTCGTGGCCGGCCTGCACGGGCAGGTGAAGCTGCTTGCAGACGGTGGGCTCGGCCGCCATCACCTCCACCAGCTCGCGGGTGAAGTCGTTGGGGTGCGGGCTGGTAAAGCGCACGCGGCGGATGCCCGGCACCCGCGCCACCTCGCGCAGCAGGCGCGGGACGTTCCAGCCGCCGTGCTCGTACGAGTTCACCGTCTGGCCCAGCAGCGTCACCTCGGGCACGCCGTCGGCGGCCAGGGCGCGCACCTCGTCCAGAATGGCCTGCGAGTCGCGGTTCTTTTCATCGCCGCGCACGTACGGCACGATGCAGTATGTGCAGCGGTAGTTGCAGCCGCGCTGGATGGGCACCCACGCGCTCACGCTGCTGATGCGCTTGGCCGTGACGCCCTCGTAGTTCTCGTGCGGATCAAAGCCCAACACCGTCAGGCCGCGCGCCGCGATGGTGGCGGCCTGCGTGGCAGGCGCCAGCTTCACCGCCGCGGGGCCGCGGCGGGTCACCACCTCGGCCAGCTTGTCGGGGAGCTGGCGGTAGGCGTCGGGCCCCATCACCATGTCGACGCCGCCCGCCTTGCCCAGCAGCGACTCGCCCATCCGCTGCGCCATGCACCCCGTGACGCCGATGACGACGTCGGGATTGTCGCGGCGGATCTGCTGAAGCTGGCCCACGCGCCCGATCACGCGCTGCTCGGCGTGGTCGCGGATGGCGCACGTGTTCACCAGGATCACGTCCGCGTCCTCGGGCTTGTCGGCGGGGGTGTATCCCTGCTCCGCCAGGATGCCGTGCATCAGCTCGCTGTCGCTGATGTTCATCTGGCACCCGTACGTTTCGATGTAGGCTCGCTTCATGGTAGGCACTGCTCGGTCCGGGTGGGGCGCAAGACTCCCGCGTACACCCGAGCCTCCGATCAGTTCACGCTCCCGGGCCATATTTCTTCCAGAGGTACTCCTTGTAGTCCGCTTCATCGGCCTCTCCCGAAGCTGCCCCGAGCAGCCGGCGTATGATCGGCGGCAGGGCACGCTGCCACTCTTCATCCTCCGGGCTGTCGGTGAGCGGGAGCGTGCGGATAAGATCGGCCAGCACCTCAGCGACCGTGACGCCGTGCGCACGGCAGTACTGGCGCAGGCGATCCACCGCGGCCGAGTCGAGCTCAACCGTAAGCGTATCCAACATATCTGCTCCAACGCGAATGCATCATCAGCCTACCACACACCCTGTCATCCTGAGGCCCAGGCGCGCCGAACCTGCCCGCACACCAAACGTCGCGGGCCGAAGGATCTAGCCGGAAGACACCTTGGTGCCTGGGCGCGGCAGCGGGCACAAATCCTTTCGCCGCGTCGATGGCAGCATGCGTCCCGCGACGCCCATCAGTGTCGCACGACACTCCCCGGCAACCCGATCGCCGGCGACAAATCATTCCAGTCCGCATTTTCGGACTCGATCAACGCGACCTTCCGCGCGCGCGACCAGCCCTTCAACTGCTTCTCGCGGGTGATGGCCGCGCGGACGTCGTGGTGCACCTCGAACCAGACGAGCCGGTCCACGTGATAGCGGCGCGTGAACCCCGGCACCCACCCCGCCTTGTGCTCGTGCACGCGTCTGCGCAGGTCCCGCGTCACGCCGACGTACAGCGCCCGCTGGGTGCTCGCGAGGATGTAGACGCAGTACGTGCGCATGGGCGACGAACGCCTGAGGGTGAGGTGGACGGAAGGCACACAGGATACGTGCAGTGTGGACGCGTGTCAATGATGATGTGCATCGGCACCGGAGGAGACGCGGCCAAGGTTTTATGCCCGCTGCCGCGCCCATGTTCAGAGGTGACTCAGGCTAGATCCTTCGGCGCGCAAACGATCGCGTGGGGGCTGGTGCGGTGCGCTTGCGCCTCTGGATGACAGGGTGCCGTGTGGACTGGAGGTTGGGGCGCTTCGACGAGAATGGGCGGGAGCGCCGGGTGGAAAAGACCCGGCCTTGAGTTTTGCGCCCGCTGCCGCGCCCATGTTAGAGGTGTCTCAGGTCAGGTAGCCGGGTCGCGCCACCGGTTTGACGGAGCACGGCAACAAGCCAGTCCACGAAGGTGGACGTCGTGTGGTTGTTGCAGCGAATTCATTCACCCGTGCAGGCTGGGTGCGCGCCTACAGTGGAATCCGAGCACCCGATTTCTGTGCCGCTGCCGCGTCCATGTTCGGTGGCGCCTCAAGTTGGATCCTTCGGCGCGCAGAGGACCGGATGGGGGGTGGTGCTGTGCGCTTGCGCCTCTGGATGACAGGCTTTCGCGTGAGGGCTGGTTGGGGGCGCTGCGGCTGGGATGGCGGAAGGGCCCCGCGTCGGCGGGGCCCTTCGCGACTGGAAACAGGTGCCCGGGTTCAGTCGTCCGTGCCGGCGGGCTGGATGCCGGCGCCTTGGCGGCACACGGTGACGAAGGCGGGCTCCGCGCGCTCGCAGTGGGTGGCTCGCCCGCTCGGGGTGTTATCCAACGAGGCGATGGTCTGGCCTACGGACCGGTAGCATTCCGTCTTGCCGCGCTCATCGCGCACCAGCCCGCAGAAGCGGATCCCCTCGCCCGGGTCCGCAGCCAGGTTCACGAAGTTCACCGCCACGCCGGCCACGCACCATACCTCGCCCATCCCTTCGGCCAGGCCGCGCGCCAGGCGGCAGAACTCCAGCGAGCGCTGGTGATTCTGCGCGGCGTAGGCCGTGATGTCGCGCCCCAGGCTGCTGAAGCACGTTTCGCGGTATTCCGGCGGCGCCTCGCCGCAGGCCCGCGCGGCGGCGCCCAGGCTGCCCTGCGTGAAGTACAGGACGGCCGAGGTCTGCATCGTGTAGCACGAGGTCCGGTACTTCTCGGCGACAGCGTTGCAGGGATACTGGAAGTCGTTGCGGTCCAGCGCCTTCCACTCGCCGTGGTTCATCCCCGCGTGCTGCCCCGCCCCGTGCCCCGCGTGCGCACCCGCCGCGCCCGCCTGGTGCGCCGCGTGCGCATCCGCTGAGCCCGCCTGATGCCCCGCAGGCGCGTCCACCGGTTGCGACTGGTGGCCCGCGTGCGCATCGGCGGCGTGTTGGCCGTGGGCCTGCGTGCCGGCGTGGCCCTCGGCGGTGTGATGCGGGTGCGTGACGTTGACGATGTTCTCCATGAACACGCCGCCGTAGCAGCTTCCGCGGATGAAGTGGTCCGTCGCCAGGTCGCACGTTTCCAGCGCCATGGGCACGTGGTTCTCGTGCAGCGCCATCACCCCATGCCCCATGCCGTGCGCACACTGGAAGAACAGGAACATCGAGGCACGGTGCGGCTCGCAGAGCGCGTCGATCTGCGGCGTCCCGATCTGCTTTCCCTGGGCCACCTGGGCCAGGAAGTATCCCTGGATCACCCCGTGATAGCACCCCGACATCTGCGACGGCGTGCAGCCCGCGAAGGTGGCGGCGGCCGTCTCGGGCGAGCGGTACGCCGAGATCCCCAACCCGTGAGCCAGCGCGTGCGCGTTGCGGCGCACCTCCTCGTCGGTGGTGACCAGCGTGTCGAGCACCTCCATGGACTTGGCGATGCCGGCGGGGTCGATCAATCCCGTGAGCGCGCGCTCCACGCACGCGGCCCGGCTCCCCTCGGGACGGCGGCAGCCCTCGCGCATCCACGTGGCGATCTTGCCCGCGGGCGACTGCGCGCTCCACGACGCCGGCGCCAGCGAGGTGCGCGGGCCCACATCGGCCGGCGAGGGGCCATGGGTGCCGCGCAGCGACGGTGAGCACGACGCGGCGAACAGGCCCACGCAGCCGGCCGTGGCCGCGCGCAGAAGACGGGGAAGAACGGATGTCATCGGTCGGATGTGGATCGGTGATTCGGCGGGTGCGGATCGGCCCGCCTGCCCGCAAGTTGGCGGCCAGCCGCCGGTCAATCGTCGCTGGCCGACGGGTCCAGGCGCGCGCCCTGGCGGCAGCTGGCGACGTGCTCCGGCTCGGCCAGGGCGCACTGCTCGGCGCGCCCCTCCGGCGTGGCGACCAGGGTGCGCATGAAGCGCCCGGCGGCCTGGTAGCACTCGCGCTTGGCCTGGGCGCCGTCGACGGCGCGGCAAAAGCGGATGCCATCGCGCGCATCGGCGGTCTGGTTGATCAGCGTTTCCGCCGCGCCGACGAGGCACCACGACTGCTCCCGCGTTCCCGTGGCCGCGCCCACCCGGCGGCAGGCCTCGATGCTGCGGCCGTGGTCCTGCGCGGTCCACGCGGTCAGTTCGCGGCCCAGCCCGCTGAAGCAGGCCAGCCGCATCCCCTCGGGCGCGCCGGCGCACATCCGTGCGGTGGCTGCTACGTCGCCCTGGGTCCACATCATCATGGGCGAGCTCTGCATGTTGTAGCAGGCGGCCTGGTACTTTTCCTCAACGACGCTGCAAGGGTACCGCGGATCCGCGGGATCCAGCGCCTTCCACTCGCCGTGCGCGGACGACGCGCCGT
>NZ_DATBNB010000432.1 GCF_036554565.1 Longimicrobium sp.
AGCCCGAGCGCGACGGCCTGTTCTGCGAGCGCATCTTCGGTCCCGTAAAGGACTGGGAGTGCCACTGCGGCAAGTTCAAGCGCATCCGCTACCGCGGGCACGTCTGCGACAAGTGCGGCGTGGAGGTGACGCTCAGCAAGGTGCGACGCGAGCGCATGGGCCACATCGAGCTGGCCGTGCCGGTCGCCCACATCTGGATGTTCAAGACGCTTCCCAGCCAGATGGGCTACCTGCTGGGGATGACGCTGCGCGACCTGGAAAAGGTGATCTACTACGCCGCCTACGCGGTGACCACCCCGGGTGCCCAGGACGTCAAGCACAGCCAGGTGCTCGACGAGGACGAGTACATTGCCCTGCGCGAGAAGGCCCGCGAGGAAGGCGACGCCGACTTCGCCGCCGACATCGGCGCGCCGGCCATCCGCAACCTGCTGGGCCAGATCGACGTGGACTCGCTGGCCGAGAGCCTGCGCGCGCAGGTGGCCAACGAGACCAGCCAGCACCGCAAGAAGATGGTGCTGAAGCGGCTCAAGGTGATCGACGCCATCCGCGGCTCGGGGGCCACGCCCTCGGAGCGCAACAAGCCGCAGTGGATGATCCTGGACGTGATCCCCGTGATCCCGCCCGACCTTCGGCCGCTGGTGCCGCTGGACGGCGGCCGCTTCGCCACGTCGGACCTGAACGACCTGTACCGCCGTGTCATCAACCGCAACAACCGGTTGAAGAAGCTGATGGAGATGCGCGCTCCGGAGGTGATCCTCCGGAACGAGAAGCGCATGCTGCAGGAGGCGGTGGACGCGCTGTTCGACAACGGACGCCGGTCGAAGGCCATCCGCGGCCGTGGCAAGCGCCCGCTGAAGTCGCTGTCCGACATGCTGAAGGGCAAGCAGGGCCGCTTCCGGCAGAACCTGCTGGGCAAGCGCGTGGACTACTCGGGCCGTTCGGTGATCGTGGTGGGCCCGGAGCTGAAGCTGCACCAGTGCGGCCTGCCCAAGGCCATGGCGGTGGAGCTCTTCAAGCCGTTCATCATCCACGAGCTCGAGAAGCGGGGCGAGGCCGAGACGGTGAAGCGCGCCAAGAAGATCGTGGAGCGCGACGATCCGCGGGTGTACGAGGTGCTCGAGGACATCATCCGCGACCACCCCGTGCTGCTGAACCGCGCGCCCACGCTGCACCGCCTGGGGATCCAGGCGTTCGAGCCGGTGCTGGTGGAGGGCAAGGCCATCCGCATCCACCCGCTGGTGTGCGCGGCCTTCAACGCCGACTTCGACGGCGACCAGATGGCGGTGCACGTGCCGCTGTCGTTCGAGGCGCAGCTGGAGGCGCGGGTGCTGATGCTTTCCAGCAACAACATCCTCCTGCCGTCCAACGGCCGGCCCATCGCGGCGCCCTCGCAGGACATCGTCATCGGGTGCTACTGGCTGACCAAGGACCGCGAGGACGCCCCGGCGCGCTTCGCGGAGGACGCGGAGGAGCGCAAGAAGCCGCAGGACCAGCGCGACCCGTCCAAGCTGGTGCGGCGCTTCGGCTCGGTGGCCGAGGTGGAG